>JBCCGX010001233.1:0-3083 GCA_039029035.1 Acidobacteriota bacterium
AGGGCTCAAGCTCGCCCAGGGCGTGGCCGAGATGGAGTTTCTTGCGGGCCGACGTCGCCAGTCGGTAATAGAGCCGGCTCAGCAAGCCGTCTTGGGCTGCCATGGGGCAATCCTACTCGATGGCGCTAGGGGTGCTCAACCTGCGCGAGGGGGCGTTTGACTCAGGGAGGGACCCCATTGTAGGGTCGTGCCGTGATGTGGACGTCCCGCTTCGCCTCCCCCGTCGTGTGTCTCCTCGTCTTGCTGTCCTCGACAGTGGGGCTGGTGGGGCACGACCATGTTACCGAGACGCTTCTCGGTGGCGACCTGGCGGGTGTCGAGTGCGCGGCCGATCACCATGCCGAGAGCGGCGGCGCCCGCGCTGAATCGCCCGAGGTGGTCGCCAGCGGCAAGCCCCATCACCACCAATGCGTCGCTTGCCACTTCGGCGGTCAGCGCTTGCTGCTTGCTAGGGCACAAGCCGGCACGGTCTACGTCAGCCCGGACGCTGGTAGCTCGCTCGAGGCGACCTCGGCTCCGCGGACCAATCGAAGCTGGACAGGGCGAACCCTTCGCGGTCCGCCCCTCGCCTGAGTCTCCTTCACCGAACAGCGTCCCACACCAAGAACAGCGCCCTGCGCCAAGTGGTGTCGGCGGACGCAGCGTCTGGCCGGGCTATCGGGTCGGATGCGTTTTGTCACGTCTGTGTCGGCTCCTGTAGCCGAGGTTCGAAGGATTGACCGACGAGCGCAACAGCGCTCGCTCGTTTTCACAAAGGCTCGAGGCTTCCCATGTCCAAGAAACTCAGTGCTTCCGATCGGAGCCCATCGCCGCGGCGGTTTGCTCCGGGTCTTCTCGCCACCGTTCTACTGGTCGTTCTCACCGTATCCCCGCTCGCCGCCCAGGAGACCGGCTCTGTCACCGGTCGGGTCGGCCCGCAGCACGATCACGATTTCGTTCTCGCCACCGCCCGTATCCCCGATCTCGGCCTCAAGGTCGACGTTGATGCCGATGGCAGCTTCAGTTTCGAGTCTGTGCGCCCCGGGTCCTACCTCGTAGAGGTTCGGATACCTAGCCTCGGCGTGGCTGTCGAGCGGGTCGATGTCAAGGCCGGTGAGGAGACCGGCGTCGAGGTCCTCATCGAGCCTGGCAGCCACTTCGAGGAGATCGTCGTCACCGCCTCGGCGGACGCGCGCGATCCGCTCGACCTCGCCTCACCAGTCACCAGCCTGAGTGGCCTGGAGCTCGCCCTGCGCCTCGAGTCGAGCCTCGGCGAGACCTTGTCCGGCGAGCCCGGGGTGAGCTCGACTTTCTTCGGCCCCGGCGCCAGCCGGCCGATCATCCGTGGCCTGGCAGGGGACCGGGTGCGCATGCTCGAAGGCGGCCTCGGCACGGGTGACGTTTCCGGCGTCAGCGCCGACCATGCGGTGACCGCTGATCCTGCCCAGGCCGACCGTATCGAAGTGATCCGCGGGCCGGCGACGCTGCTCTACGGCTCGAGCGCCGTCGGCGGGGTGGTCAATGTGATCGACGAGCGCATCCCCTCGAGCCGGGCCACCGGCGGGGTCCACGGCAGCGTCGAGCTGCGCGGCGGCACGGTCAGCGACGAGCGCCAAGGCGCTGCGGCGCTCAACGGTGGCAGCGGTAACTGGGCCTGGCATGTCGATGTCGTGGCGCGTGAGACCGACGACTACGAGGTTCCGGGCTTCGCCCGACTCGAAGGCGACGAGCACGACGAGGACGAGCACGACGACGAGCACGACGATGACAGTGACGAGCACGACGACGATGAGCACGACGACGACGAACATGAAGAAGAAGAGCCCTTCGGTACGGTGCCCAACACCGACCTCGAGACCGAAGGCGGCCGCGTCGGCGTGAGCTACTTCTTCGGTGACAAGGGCTTCTTCGGCGTTTCGGTCAGCGGATTCGACACCAACTACGGTCTGCCGGGCGGTCTCGAGCACGCCGAGCATGGCGACGAGCACGACGACGAGCATGACGACGACGAGCACGAAGACGGCGACGATGACAGTGACGAGCACGACGACGAGCACGATGACGATGGGGATGAGCACGAAGAAGGCGTGCCAGTGCGCATCGATATGGAGCAGCGCCGGATCGATCTGCGCGGCGAGGTGATCGATCCCTTCAATGGCTTCCAAGCCCTGCGCCTGCGCTTCGGCGGCACCGACTACGAGCACATCGAGCTCGAGGGCGACGAAGAAGGCACCTTCTTCTTCAACGAGGCGATCGAAGGTCGCTTCGAGCTGATCCAGAACCGCCGTAGTCTGTCCAGTGGGGGTGAGCACGGCGGATCGATCGGTCTGCAGTACTCCGACCGGGAGCTCGAAGCGATCGGTGCCGAGGCCTTCCTACCCAAGACCACGACCGACCGTTGGGCGATCTTTACCCTCCAGGAGATCGACACCGGGCCGCTCTTGTGGCAGTTCGGTGCCCGCTTCGAGAGCCAGGATGCCAAGCCGGTCGCCGGCTCGGGTTTCTCGTCCCGGTCGCACGATGGGTTCAGCGCTTCGGCCGGCCTGGTATGGAAAGCGAGCGAAACGTTCTCGATCGCCACCTCGCTGGCCCGCTCGGTCAAGCTGCCGGCGGCAGAAGAGCTGTTTTCGAATGGGCTCCATGTCGCCACCCAGGCCTTCGAGATCGGTGATCCAGCGCTGACCGAAGAGGTCGGCCTGGGGCTCGATGTCTCGTTTCGCCTCGAGAACGAGAAGTTCTCCGGTGAGCTGACCTTCTTCCGCCAGGACTTCGACGACTTCATCTTCCAAGCCTTCACCGGCGACGAGGAGGATGGCTTCCCGGTGGTGCTCTACAGCCAGGAGGATGCCGAGTTCACCGGTGCCGAGCTCAAAGCCCGGGTCGAGCTCTATGATCGCGACGGCCACCATCTGCACCTGCGCCTGGTCGGCGATGTGGTCGAGGCGGATCTCGATTCAGGCGCCAACCTGCCGCGTATCCCGCCTCTGCGCTTCGGCGGCGGCCTGCACTACCACCACGAGCGCTGGGACGCGTCGGCCGAGGTGCGCTGGGTGGATGATCAAGACGATGTCGGGGCGAACGAGTCGCCGACCGACGGCTACACG
>JBCCGX010001234.1:0-3082 GCA_039029035.1 Acidobacteriota bacterium
GGCGTCAGCGAGGCGACCATCGACACCACCTGGTACGAGGTGCAGGTGGACGGCCAGCCGCGGTCCGCGGAGCCGGCGGACGAGGATGCGCTGCGCGACGGTGAACGGTCGGTTCCGATCGGTCGGCCCTTCGCCGGCAGCCGCGTCTACCTCTTCGATGCTCGCGGTGAGACCGTGCCGGTCGGTGTGCCCGGAGAGCTGTTCATCGCCGGCGCCGGTGTGGCGCGCAACTACCATGGCCGGCCGCGGCTCACCGCCGAGCGCTTCGTGCCCGATCCGAGTCCCGGTGCGGACTCGGGGCGCCTCTACCGCACCGGCGACCTGGCCCGTTTCCTGCCGAGCGGTGATCTGGAGATCCTCGGGCGGGCCGACGAGCAGGTGAAGATCCGCGGCTTGCGGGTCGAGCCCGGCGAGATCGAAGCGGCGCTGACCGAGCTGCCCGAGATCCGCCGTGCGGTGGTGGTGGCGAGCGACGATCCGGCGGCGACCGGCGAGAAACGTCTGGTCGCCTTCGTCGTGGCGGCCGAAGACGCCGGCAGCGGTCTCGCCGGCCAGCTGCGCGGCGCCCTGCAGGCGTCTTTGCCGGCGGCGCTGATCCCCTCTCTCTTCGTACCCCTGAGCGAGCTGCCGCTGAACGCCAGCGGCAAGGTCGACCGCGCGGCGCTGACCCGTCGCCCGCTGCCCGAAAATGACGAGCGCGGCGCCTTCGACGAGGCGTATGTCGAGCCGCGCAGCGAGACCGAGGAGATTCTGGCCGAGATCTATGGCGAGCTCCTCAGCGTCGAACGGGTCGGGGCCTACGACAACTTCTTCGATCTGGGCGGCCATTCGCTCCTCGCCACGCGTTTGGCGGCCCGGGTGCGAGACACCTTCGAGATCGACATGCCGCTACGCGACCTCTTCGAGGCGCCGACCGTGGCCCGCTTGGCGATCGTCGTCGAAGAGCACATCATTGCCGAGCTCGAGGAGCTCAGCGAGGAAGAAGCGGAGCTGTTGGAGTTCGAGGGATGACGTCGGACCGCTCCCTGGTCCCTGAGCTCATTGCGGCACAGGTTGCGCGGCAGCCAGAGGCGATCGCCCTGGTCCGCGATGACCTGGCGCTGAGCTACGGTGCGCTCGATCGGCGCGCCGAGCACCTGGCGCGCCACATGCGGCGGCTGGGTGTCGGGCCGGAGGTGCGGGTGGCGGTCTTCCTCGACCGCAGCGCGGATCTGGTCATCGCCCTGCTCGCCTGCTGGAAAGCTGGCGGCGCCTACCTGCCCCTCGATCCGGCGTATCCGCCGGAACGGCTGACCTTCATGCTGGCGGATGCCGACGCCATGGCGGTGCTGACGTCGAGCGCTCGGGTCGGGACGCTGCCTGAGACCGCGGCCGACGTCGTCATCGTGGATCACTTGCTGTTGAGCGCCCCAGGATCAGCCGCGGCAGATGAACCGGATGGTGGCCCGGACCCAGAAGACCTCCATCCCGCGCCTCGACACCTATCGCACCTGATCTACACCTCGGGCTCGACCGGCCGACCCAAAGGTGTGGCGATCGAGCATCGCAGCACCGCCGCCATGGCGCATTGGGCGCTCGAGACCTTTGCCACAGACCGCCTGCAAGGCGTGGCGGCCGTCACCTCCATCTGTTTCGACCTCTCGGTTTACGAGCTCTTCGTGCCTCTCGCTGCCGGTGGCCGAGTGGTCCTCTTCGACCACGCCCTGGCGCTGGCCGACCTGCAGGGCAACCCGGGCCTGACCCTGGTCAACACGGTGCCCTCGGCGATGACCGAGCTGCTGCGACTCGGGGCGATCCCCAGCACGGTCCGCACCGTCAACCTGGCCGGTGAGCCCCTCAAGCCGCCGCTGGTGCGCGAGATCGTCCGCCGGACGGCAGTGCGCGAAGTCTACAACCTCTATGGCCCGTCCGAGGACACCACCTATTCGACGGCGATGCGGCTGCCGCGCGAGGTGGGCACGACCTGCCCGATCGGTCGCCCGATCCGCGGCACCCGGGGGTACCTGGTCGACGAGCGGATGCAGCGCGTGCCGGAGGCCCAGACCGGCGAGCTGCTGCTGGCCGGCGCCGGTCTGGCGCGCGGCTACGCCAACCGGCCGGCCCAGACGGCTGAACGCTTCGTGCCGGATCCCTTCACCCAACGCGCCGGCCAGCGCCTCTACCGCACCGGCGACCGGGTGCGTCAGCGCGACGGTGCGCTGGAATTCCTCAATCGCACGGACCACCAGGTCAAGATCCACGGCTACCGGATCGAGCCGGGGGAGATCGAGGCTGCGCTGCTCGACCACCCGGCGGTGGCCGACGCGGTGGTGGTCGTGCGCCAAGACGGCGTCCGGCAAGACTGTGTCGTGCAGCAAGACTTTGGCGACACCGGCCGGACCGTCGATCCGAGCCTGGTCGCCTGGGTGCAGCCGACCGACGCGGCAGAGTCCACCGGTCTGGCGGCCGAGCTGCGCACCTTCCTCGGCTCGAGTCTGCCGGACTACATGGTGCCGGCAGCCTTCGCCACCCTCGACACCTGGCCGCTGACGCCGAACGGCAAAGTCGACCGCTCAGCCCTGGCGCACCGCACCGTCGCCACGACGCCGACGGGAGAACCCGCGTCCAGGGATCGGGACGAGGTCCCCCGCACTCCCTTAGAAGAGATCCTGGCGGCGTTGTGGTCCGAGGTCCTGGACGTGCCCGGCATCGGCCTCCACGACCGGGTCTACGAGCTCGGTGGTCACTCGCTCAACGCCACCCAGGTGGTCTCGCGGGTGCGCAACGCTCTGCAACTGGAGCTGACGATCCCGCAGGTGCTGAGCTCGCCGACGGTCGCCGACCTGGCACGGACGATCGAAGACGTCCGGCGGCGCGGCGACGGACAGCCGGCGGCGCCCGAGATCACGCCTCGCGGCGAGGCTGACGAGGCACCGCCGGCCTCGTTCGCTCAGAGCCGCCTGTGGTTCCTCGATCGCTGGCTGCCGGGCAACATCGCCTACAACCTGCCTTTGGAGGTGCGGTTCCAAGGCGCACTGTCGCCCGCCGCCCTGCAAGCCGCCCTGGAGGCGATCCGCCGCCGGCACGAGGCCTTGCGAACCAC
>JBCCGX010001235.1:0-3081 GCA_039029035.1 Acidobacteriota bacterium
ATCAGCGAGACCCATCGCCTGATCCAGGAGAGCATCGACGACAACGAGCTGCTTGCCGAGTGGTGGAACACCCAGGGTGCGGACCACTTCGCACCGGACGTCGATCGGATCGTCGATACGCTGTCCGAGTTCGGTGAGTTCCTGGGCGAAGAGCTGGCGGTGGTCGGCTACGCGGTCGGCGGCGACGATTTCGATGGCCCCCTGGTCATGGCCGAGATCGTCGATCCCGCCGGTCTGCGCGACTTCGCCGAGCAGCAGCTCGAGGAGCTGACCGGCAGCAGCGGGCATCCGGAGCTGGTCTTCGTCGAAGATCCTTTCTCTCCGTCCACCGGCGCCCAGCACGAGCTCTTCGTGTGGTTGTCGGAGGAGGGCATCGCGGTGGCTTCGGCCGAAGCGGACCAGATCACCCGGGTGGCCGACATCCTGATCAACGGTACGCCCAATCCGTTCGTCGACAGCGAGTTTTACGCCGCCATCGCCGAGCTCTATGACGAGGGCGCCGAGATCGTCGTCGCCGCCGACCTGGAAGGGGTGGTCAACACCTCGATGGCCGGTGAAGCGGAATCCGACCGCCTGCAGATGGAGCGTCTCGGCTTTCTCGACGCGCAATTCCTGCTCGTCGAGCAGAAACAGCTGGGTACTAAGACCCACCACCGCGCCAACCTGACCTTCAAGGAAGCGCGCAGCGGTCTGGCCTCCTGGCTCGCCGCCCCGGCGCCGATGGGAGCGCTCGACTACATCTCGCCGGATGCGCAACTGGTGGGTGCCTTCGTCTTCAAGGATCCGGCCAAGCTGATGGAAGATGTCTACAGCATGATGGACGGTCAGCAAGACTTCGGCCCCCTAACCGCCTTCGACCAGCGGCACAGCTTCAGCTTGAAGGACGACGTGGCGGCGTCGCTGGGCGGCGAGTTCGCCATCGCCCTCGACGGGCCGCTGCTGCCCGAGCCGTCCTGGAAAGCGGTGATCGAGGTCTACGAGCCGGCCCGTCTGCAGTGGGCCTTCGAAGAGTCGCTCGCCGAGCTCAACGCCCACCTGCAGCAAGCCGGTAGCCCGGCCATCAACCTGGTGCAGGAAGAGGTCGGTGGCCGTCTGTTCTACCACCTCGACACCGAGCCGATCGGCGTGCACTACACCTATGTCGAGGGCTACCTGCTGATGGGCTCGAACCGGACCCTACTGGACCAGGCGATCCGCTTCCGCGACTCCGGTTACTCGATCACCGACTCGGCGCGCTTCACCGCCCTGATGCCCGCCGACGGCCGGAACAACTTCTCCGGTCTGCTCTATCAAGACCTCTCCGGGGTCATGAAGTCGGTGGCCGAGCGCCTCGCCGCGGGGCAGATGACCGAGGAGCAGAAGGCCTCCCTCGAGTCCATGGCGGCCGACAGCTCGCCCACCCTGGGCTATGCCTACGGTGAGGAGAACAGCATCCTGATCGCCGCTTCGAGCGAGAACGATGCCCTGAGCTCCGCCCTGCTCTACATGCTCGGCATGAAGAACCCGGCCGGGTTCGAGCAGCTGTTCAAGGGTCTGTAGAGAACCCTGCATCGGCTGAATGGCGCGCCTTCCCCTGGTGGGGAAGGCGCGTTGTCGTTTAGGCCCGGGAGTCCGGTTAGACTCGGCGTCTGATGAGCGTTGCAACCCCACGCCATGCCCACACAGGTCGGGCAATCTGGTCAATCACGGTCGCCCTGGCCGTCGTCGCCCTGGCCTGCCCAGGTCTGGTCCTCGCGGAGGCCGTCCTCTCCGCACCGCCGGCGAATCCCGATCCGGATCGGTACCACCTCGTCTACCTGCACGGCGCGATCGTCGAAGGCTCCGATGGCCGTCCGGTTAGCCCGGACTATGGACCGTATGAGTACGCAGCCATCGTCGACCGATTCCTCGATTCGGGCTTCGTCACCCTGAGCGAGATTCGGCCGAACAACACCGATGTCGAGCGCTACGCGACCAAGGTCGTCTCTTGGATCGGGCAGCTCCTGGCCGCCGGCGTGCCGGCTGGGCGGATCACCATCGTCGGCGCGTCCAAGGGCGGTGTGATCGCGTCGCTGGTGTCCCACCAGTTACAGAACGAGAAGATCAAGTACGTCATCCTGGCCGGTCTCTTCGCCACTGTGGCTGCACAGCATGACCTCGAGCTACACGGTGAGGTCCTCTCGATCCACGACGAGGCGGACAAGTTCCAAGTCACCCCCGAGGCGTTCTTCGAGCGTTCGGAGGGCTTGGCGAATTCGAAGAGCCTCGTGACCCGTACCGGACTGGGCCACGGTCTGCTCTACCAGGCCCATCCCGAATGGTTCGATGCCACGGTCGCCTGGAGCGGAATCGGAAGCCATCCCGATCGCTGAGGTCATAAGCGCGCTCGTTCGCCGACGGCCCCAGGGAAATGAGGCTCGGAGGGTCTGCTATCCTCCGATCGAATCACCCGTCGAGTCAGTTCACTGTTCGAGGAAGAGGAGCGACCCATGGCAGTTCTGGTCCACTTCGAAGCCGTCGTCAAGCCGGAATGCCTCGATGATTTGATCGAGAGGTTGAAAGCGGGCCTGCCGGATACGCGCGCTCATGAAGGGTGTCGGGATCTTCGCACTTACTTGAACGAAGACGGCAAGACCCTGGTCGCTATCGAGCAGTGGGACTCGAAGGAGCAGTACCAGAAATACCTCGCCTGGCGGACGGAGACCGGCGTCATGGACGCCTTGGGCGCGTTGTTTGACGGGCCGCCGACGATTCGGTTCTTCGAAGCGATCGATGCCTGAGACTCGCTCCCCGGCGACAGGCCGAGAGACGCCGGAGTCGCTCTACCTGGCGGCGGAGCTCCAGCGACACGAGATCGAGGACGCCACGATCGGACTCCGGGTCTTCGGGCAAGGGCCGGCCGTGGTCTTGATCCACGGCTACCCGGTGCATGGCTACACCTGGCGCAAGTTGCTACCAACCCTGGCGGAGAGCTTCACCTGCTATGTGATCGATCTTCCCGGGCTGGGAGATAGTGATTGGACTTCGGGCACGGACTTCACCTTCACGGCGCAAGCCCGCCGCCTCGGCTTGTTGATCGAGGCGCTACGGCTGGATGCCTAC
>JBCCGX010001236.1:0-3077 GCA_039029035.1 Acidobacteriota bacterium
CGAGTGGCGTCCGTATGTTCTTGCTGGCCGTGCGAGGCGGTTGGGTCGATCGTCTGGGCCTGAGTGAGGTCGAGAGGCCACGAGCGCTCGAGTCGCGCGCGTCGGCGGTCCGTGCTTTGAACCACTTCTTGGAGATCATTCGGCGTTCGGATGTCGGCGAAGATCCTGAGCCGGGCCTTCGGGCTCTCCTCGCTGGCCTGGCACCGACGGAGCCGCCACGGCTGCCCAAGCAGCGGCCTTCGTGGATCACCGAGGTGGCGGAGAAGGCTCTCGACGCGGGCGAGGCGTCCCCGACGCTCAGCCAACTCGCCGAGCAGTACAACATCCACCCGGTTTACCTCGCGCGGGCCTTTCGCCGGCACTACGGCACCTCGATTGGCGCCGTGCGACGGCAAGCGCGCATCGAGCGGGCGATCGCTTTGCTCGCCGAAAGCACGACACCTCTCGCCGACGTCGTACTCGAAGCAGGCTACGCCGATCAGAGCCATCTCTGCCGCGAGCTCAAGCGCGAGACGGACTGGTCGCCCGGGCGCTTGCGCCGTCACGCTTCGGCTCTCGGGCGACTCGGTTCGGGCTGAGGCTGCAGCGAAAGGTTCGGATCGTTCAAGACGATGCCGCGGCGCCGCGGCATCGTTTAGGCATGAAGTTCCTCCGAAGCTTGCCCTTCGCCCTTGGCCTTGCCCTCGCTCTGCCGGCTTGCGGTAAGGCGCCGCCGGTCCCCGAGGTCGCGTTCACCGGCCCAGGGAGTATCCGGCAGTATCTCCAGGCCTACCTCGACGCCCCGGGCGGACCTCCGTCCATCTCGCTTGCGGTGGCGGTCGACGGTGAGCTTGTGATCGCGGAAGCCGCTGGCTGGGCCGACATCGCGGCCAAGCGCGCCGCCACCCCGGAGACCCCCTACCGAACGTACTCGATCTCGAAGGGCCTCACCGCCGTCGCCGTGGCGCAGGCGATCGAGCGTGGCGAGTTGGACTTGGAGGACGACATCCGGCGCTACGTGCCCGCCTTCCCCGAGAAGCGCTGGCCAGTGCGGTTGCGGCATCTGCTGACCCACACGTCCGGCGTGCGCCACTACAAGCCCAATGCGGGTGAGATCTCTTCGACGACGGAGTACCCGACCCTGGCCGATTCACTGGCCGTCTTTGCCGACGACCCGTTGGAGCTCGAGCCCGGGACCGGCTACCGCTACACCTCCTTCGGCTTCAATCTCCTGACCGGCGCACTGGAAGGCGCGACCGGGCGCTCCTTCGGTGAGCTACTGGAGGAGCGGGTCTTCCGCCCGGCAGGGATGGCGAGCTCCTCGCTCGCCGTTGCAGCGACGCCGAATCCACACCTTGCGACGCCGTATTGGGCACCGCGCCTGGGTCGCCACCGGGCGATCGACGAGCTGCCCAATGTGAGCGGGAAGTACGGCTCCAGTGGCGTCGTCTCGACTCCGACCGACCTGGTCAAGCTCTTCCTCGCTCTCGAACGGCACGAACTGATGCAGGCCGAGACTTTGGCGATGATGTGGACCGTACCCGAGCCCGAGATCGCTCCGAATCAGGCGCTCGGCTGGGACGTGGTGATCGAGAAGGGGCGACGGGTGGTCTATCGCACCGGTGCCTCGACCGGCTATACCGGGATCGTCGAGTACCTGCCGGAGCAAGGGGTGGTGGGTGCCGTGCTGATCAACCAGAACCAATACCCCGGTCGGGTGCCGATTCTCGAGCGTGTCTTGGAGCACTACCTCGAGCTCGTCGGGCAGTGAAGGCAGCAGGCCTTCGGCCACCGATGATGCGGGCCACGTCTGGTGAGTCTCGCTAACTCAGCGGGCCCTCCAGAGTTCGGAAGTCGGGCAGTTCACGGACCTCGTGTTGCTCCGACAACGGCGCGGTGCGGACCGCCCGAAACCCCACATCATGAGAGCGGTAGACATAGTCGCCGCGGACGCCGATCGCATGCATCCGCGACGCCACCCGGCAGCTGTCGCTCTCGGTGTACCAGGTACCGCCGCGGAATCCGAAGCCGCCATGGCTCGGCCAGCCGAGACTCTGCGGCGTGTTGCCTCGGGTGAGATACCCTTGGCCGTGCTTGCCGGAAAAGTCTCGACCAGCCTTGTGGCCGACGGTGACACAGAGCTCCCATAGATTGCCGCTCATGCCCAGGGCTCCGAGGTACGTCCCGCCGAAGCTCTCGGCTTCCAGCAGGGTGCCAAAGCCATGGAACGATTCTTCCAGAGTTCCGGGAAGGGCGAAGGCGTCGTCGCGCACCGGGCCTTTGCCGCCGTCGCCGCCGTCGAACTCCACGAAGCGATTGCCGGTGTTGCAATTACCGATCACGGTTTGCATGCCGCCACGATCTTGAATGACCTGAGCCGGGTAGATTTCGTTCGTACCCCAGGCGTACTTCCGTGACACCGGATCGTCGACGTGGACACACGCCTTCTCGAACTCGAGCTCGGTCATCGGGCGTAATCCGGCCCAGGCGGCATACGCGGTCGCGTCGCTCCATGAGAGATAGTTGCAGGCCCGCCGAGGTCGCATGGCAATACGAAAGTTGTTGCGATCCATTCGAATGGTGTAACGGTAGGATCCCATCGCATAGGGGAAGCGAAGGGTTCTCTCGTCACCGCGCAAGGTGTTGATGAAATCCGCGTACTGCCCCTGGGTCACTTTGCTGCGCATGATGTAGAACGCTTGATAACCCTTCGGGAATTCTGCCGGGATTGGGCCTTCCTGGTCACCGTAGCGATCCTTGTCGTAACTCGGCGAGGCGTAGTGCAGGGCCTTCTTGCCGCCGTCCGGATCCTTGGGGAAGTGTCGCGTTACTTCGATCTTGTCTTCCGAATCCAACCAATAGGCCGTGTTGTCCTTGTTCCTGTAGCCGGCGTCATAGAACGACCCCGCGACATTGGTCTGAGGGTTGCCTAGCCAGAAGGGCATTCTCGGAATGTAAACCATGCGCAGCGCGAAAACCTGGATGTCCGCATCCGTGGGCGGTGCTTCGGCCAGTTGCAAGTGGGCCTGGCCCTCGACCGCCTTGGTGCCGAGGCCGCTCGGTCGTTTCGAAAGGTGGACGAAGACACCCATCCCGTC
>JBCCGX010001237.1:0-3077 GCA_039029035.1 Acidobacteriota bacterium
AGAGGTGCGGAGGAGGCGACAGGACAGATCGAGCTCGGGCTGGCCGGCGATACGATCGAGGGCCGTCCGCGCCGCCGGAGTCGCAGCAGACCCCGTCGGCGACGGGGTGAGTCGCGCGACAAGTCGAAACGTTGACGTAGAACTGATGTCGGGGACGGCGACGCGCTGACCGTCACCGCGGTCAACGGGAGCGCCGCCAACATCGGCGTCCAGATCCCTCTCGGTGCTGGCCTGCTGGCCGTTAGCGCCTACGGCATCCTGAGCTTCGACCCCAATAGCGGCTACGAGACCCTGACCGACGGCGCCTCGGCTCAGGAGGTGTTCACTGACCTCCCCTGCGTTACGCGCGCCAGGTTATGGCTGCATCGTTGTCCGTATCGTCAAGGCATCGTCATGTGGGTTGTCAGAATAGGGTTCTAGTGTCGCATGTAATCAAGACGGAGATTGGGCCTGTGGCTATCTCGAAGCTCAGGGGCGGCCCGGTTGATGGGCAAGGCCTCAAGGGCCGGCTCATTGATGCAGTGAAATTCAGGGGGTTCGATGAGAGTTTTTCGAAGCCATCAACAGCTTCTTCGACAATGCCAGAAGCAAGACAACGGTGCTCAGATGTTGCTTGCGGGACTCTATCTTCTGGGTAAGGGTGTTCCGAGGAGTCCGAGCACAGCCTTCTACTGGCTCGTACGCGCAGGAGCGAAGGCAGAGGATCTGAGAGCCTGTGCGAGCCTGCTGTCCAAAGATCAAGTTGCCACGATCCGGTCATCAGCTCTCATGGACTCCGGGAGTAGCGGCCCTTGCCCGCAGCGCCGTGCTAATTGACCGATCGCATCGGCAAGGATCGCTCGCTCAATATCCGTTGTGAGTCCTGCAGGAGCCGCCGGCTTTCTGCCCGCTCGCCTTACTCAGAACGCCTCGGGCTTTCTCGATTGCTGCCGAAATCTACTTTCGGGCCGTGGAGATCTGCTCGGGTCGGTGTGGGCAAACCCACTGTGAGGAGAGCCAGCGCTCTCTCGCCAGACTTCGATCCCTGAAGAGTCGGAAGCAGAGAGGCCTCTGCTTCCGTGATTCCGCCAAGACTAAACGCGGTGACGGGAACGCACGGCGCGCAGCGCCGCGGTCGTCAGGAGCAGCACCAATAGCACGAGACCCCAGCCACCGAGAGTAGGAATCTCGATTGCATCGACTAGAAACACGATCTCTGTTGGATCGCTGTCGTCACCCGGATCGCCGTTGCCGTTCGGATCCGGATCGCCGCCATCTTGCGAGGTGTCCGCCACCGGCGTGCCGGCAGGACTCTCTGCTGTCGCGTCACTCGAGCAGAGATACGGCCCGGCGTTGCCGCCGGGACTGACGATCACTTGGACCTGAATGCTGCCGCTCTCGCCGATGTCGAGCATGTCGCTGCCGGCCAGCAGCAGGATGTCTCCATCGCCGTCAAAGCCGCCGTTGATTGTCAGATTCGAGCTGGTGGCAAAATCCAGCGCGAAGTTTTCGGCGTCGGCGAATGCCGTCGCCAGATCTACCGTCACCTGGATGTTCGACAGTTTGACATTGCCCAGATTGAAGACCGTGATCTCGAACAGAGCCGCGTGCTCTCCCATCCCTAGCTCCTCGACAGCCAGCAACTCCTTGCCAAGACCGATCACCGGATCTTCGCTCGCAATCGCCACCGGATGGTCTTCGATCTCGCCGTCCATCGCCAAACCGGTCGGCAGCAGGCCGCCGTCGCTGGCGATGCGCACCCGAGCACAGCTCGCACCCTCAGCGGAGCCCAGCGGTGCCACCACCGCGATCACCTGGCTGGTATTGGCCGCCACTGCCAGATCGACGGTGATCTGTTCGCCGGCATCGCTCCAATCGCCGTCGCGGTTCCAGTCGATCCAGGCATTGACCAGACCGCCGGTGGCGCCCGTCGTCACGGTCACGTCGACCGAGCTGCCGCCGGGTACGAAGGCAGCGCCGATCGACACCCCGTCTTCATCGTCCGGATTGCCGTTCTCGTCATCTCCGAGGTGGCTGGCACTCGGCTGACCGTCGGCTTCGGTATCGACCACCGCCCCCAGGGTCGGGTTGTCGGCGGGTTGCACCACGTGGCGCGCGCCATCGGAAGTCATCAGGGTCGGGTAGCCGTCGGCTTCCGGGGCATCACCCAGGTCGAGGCCCTTGATAGCGACCTCGTAGTCCTCCACCTCACCGTCCATCGCTGAACCGCCGATCGCCAGGCTACCTGCGCTCGACAATCGGAAGCGTGCGTAGGTAATAGCGGCGGTGACCGTCGCACACGGCACCACGTACGGCACCGCGTTGGCACCGGCCGCCAGCGCCTGGCTGGCCAGGATCTGCTCGCCGGCATCGCCAAAGTCACCATCGCCGTTGAAGTCGATCCAGCCGTCCAGCAGACCCGATTGCGACGCTGTCACTGTCAGGTTCGAGGTGTCGCAGGCGATAATCATGTCGTCGAAGCTGACGCCGTCTTCGTCATCGTCGCCCGTGCAACTGCCCAGCACCGAAACGCCGTTCCCAACGTCGTCGCCATCAGCTGGGCTGCCGGCGGTCACCGGTTGGCCGTCAGCCTCGGTATCGACACAGGTCCCCAGGTAGAGCGGCGTCGCCGGATCTACCGCGTGGCTCGGGCCGTCGCTGCTCTGGGAGGTCGTGTAGCTGTCCGGCGCGTCACCATAGTCGACTCCCTTGGTTGTCACCGCGTAGTCTTCGACCTCGCCGTCCATCGCCGCGCCGGCCGGCGACAGGCCGCCTGCAGTGCTCACCCGGAATCGGGCATAGGTGTCACCCGAGGCCGTCGTACACGGCGCCGTGAACGGCAGCGTGTCGCTGCCAGTCAACGCCTGACTGGTGAAGATCTGCTCGCCGGCGTCGGCGAAGTCGCCGTCACCGTTGAAGTCGATCCAGCCGTCCAAGCGACCGCTATCGGCCGATGCCACGGTCACCTGGTTGTTCGACGAGCAGGCCACGATCATGGTGTCGAAGGTCACGCCGTCTTCGTCATCGCCGCCGTCGCAGCTGCCCAGCGTCGAGCCCGCAACGCCCAGATCGTTGGCGTCGTCGCCGTCTGCGGGGTC
>JBCCGX010001238.1:0-3069 GCA_039029035.1 Acidobacteriota bacterium
TATCGGGTCAGGGATCTGGCAGGTGGGGCCGGCGCTGCGGCGCTCGCCATCAGCGCGTTGATGGTGATGGCCTACCTGGGGCTGATTCTGGCCTTTCTAGGCGACTGGGCACCCCTGGTGATCGGTCTCTTCGTTGGGCTGGCGGTGCTGCAGAACCTGTGGCTGCCACTCTTCCTGCAGCGCATCGACGACGCCTCCGACCGGGCAGCTGGCGCCACCCTGTTGTCGGTCGATGCCCAGGCGCGATCGATCTACATCATGCTGGTCGCGCCGGTTCTCGGCTGGTCGGTCGACCACTGCGGGCTGTGGTCGATCGGCCTGGTGGGAGTGGTGGCCAGTACGCTGGCTCTCTGGCAACGCGAGACGCGGCTAGTCCATCGTCAGTAGCGCGCCCATCAAATCGATGCCGTACCACAGGTTGGCGAGACGGAGGTTCTCGTCCGGCGCGTGCTGGTTGTTGTCGTGGTTGGCGATCGGCACGATGACCACCGACTCATCGAGCACGTCGGTGAACAAGTAGAGGGGCAGCGAGCCGCCGAGGGTCGGCATCAGCACCAGGGGCTCGGGCGACGCCCGGCGGGCAGCAGTGATGATCTCTTGCACGATGGGCAGATCCATGCGGGGTGCGGGCCGCCTTGTAGCCTGTGCCGCGCGTGATCTTGGCCAGCTTGGGGTGCGCCAGCCGGGTCTCGAGATCCGGCTCTTGGCGTACGATGTCGTAGCCCTGGCGGCGCACATGGGCCTCGACAAGGTCGAGCATCGCTGTCGGATCGTTGCCTTTGGCTAGGCGGACGTCGAGGCTGGCGGTGGCTTGGTTGGGGATCACATTGCGACTGCGCTCGCCGACGGCGCCCGAATCGAAGCCGCGAATGTTGAGCGACGGGATCAGCAAGCGTTCAGCCAGGTTGGCGTTGCCGGCTTCGGTCGCGGCCAGGCCGAGCTCGCGCCGCAACGCCTCGTCGACCGGCGGCAGAGCGTCGATCGCGGCGCGCTCCGCCGAGCCGATCGCGGCGGTCGAATCGTAGAAGCCGTCGATCGTGACGTTGCCTTCGGCATCCTTCATCGACGCCAGCAACTGGGCCAACTGCATCGCCGGGTTGGGTGCCCAATTGCCGTAGTGACCGCTGTGCAAGTAGCGCGTGGCACCATAGACCGTGATCTCGAAGCCGGTGACGCCGCGCACTCCGAAGACCAGCTGCGGCCGCCGGCTCTGGTGGACCGGGCCGTCGCAGATCAGCCACAGGTCGACGTCGAGTTTGTCGCGATGCTGCTCGAAGTAGGTGCCGAGGCGGGTTGAGCCGGCTTCCTCTTCGCCCTCGAAGAGGAATTTGAAGCTGGAGGTTAGCGGTTTGCCGGCCTCGCGTAGAGCGTCGAGGGCGGCGAAGAGAGCGATCAGCGGCCCTTTGTCGTCGCCCGAAGAGCGGCCGTAGATGCGCCACTCGGGATCGGTCACCTCGCCGGCTTGCGGGAACGGGCGGGGCTTGCCGCCGGCTTCGATCGACGCGGTGTAGAGGGTCGGCTCGAAGGGCGGATGGGTCCACTTGGCCTCATCGACCGGCTGGCCGTCGTAGTGCACGTAGATTCCCAGGGTGCGCTCCGCCCCCGGCGCCTCGAGCTCGCCGAAGACGATCGGTGGTGCGCCTTCGAGCTCCCACAACTCGGCGTGGACGCCGCGCTGCGCCAGCTCGTCGCGGATGTACTCGGCGTTGCGGCGGATGTTCACCGTGTCACTGGCGACGTTGGGCAGGCGCAGAAGTTGGGCGAAGTCGCTCAGGATGGCGGCTTCATTGGCCTGCCGGTACGTCTCGGTGGGGGAGGGTTCCGCTGCAGCGACGGCACGGGTCGTCAGCACCATTGGCGCGGTCACGAAGAGCAAGAGGGGCACGACGAACAAGGCCTTGGAACGCATGGTGAATCTCCCTTGGTAGCGTGGGTGTTCGCGGCCGGAGATAATGGCTGGCTGCGTCTACTCGATCTCAGCCCCGGTGCCGCGGATGCGGATGATGCGATACGGACCCTCACCGATCTCGGCGCTGGCGGCATCGAAGGCTCTGCCCATCTCCTCAGCGCGATGGGCCAGCCAGCCGAGGTACTTCTCGCGGGTCAGCTCGAGAGCCTCGACCTCGCCCTGGGCGGCGGCAACGCGTCCCTTGGCGTCGGTGGGGAAGACGATCACGTCGTCGTCGACCTTGAGCTGGATGTGATGCTCGGCGTCGCCGATCTCGATCCAGCAGCCTTTCTTGGGGCACACGTCGAGAATTCCGCCTTCGATGCGCACGGTCTTGCCGAGAAAGGCGTCCGGATCGGCCAGGATCTTGGCGATGGGCGTAGGCTCGGCTTCATCGATGGCGTCGCCATAGACCTCGGCCTCGGCCAGGGCGGCCGTGGCTGAGAGTGTCAGTAGGAGGGTTGTTGCGATCGGTCCGAACCGGGCTTTGATTCCTTGCAGCATTGTCGTTCTCTCGAAAGGTGAATAGGTTCGATCGGCCTACGGGACCCGCGTCCCGTGGCCGGCGGTCGAAACTTCTAGTGTGATCGTCTCCGGTTTCAAGCAGACCCGATCATCGCAGGCCTGAATTCGAAGCTGGACCGGCGCTACCGGTGCGAGGCCGGGGTCGCCGGTGTTGTGGAGGCGGCCCGAAAGAGTGACGGTGCCTTGATAGACCGCCAGCGGCTCGTCTTGAAACGACAGACGGACCGTCTCCGGCGTGGGGTAGCGCACCTCATCCAGGATCCACTCACCGCGGTTTTCGCCGACGGAGAGGACGGTTGGGATCAAGTCGTTCGACAGGGGTTGATGGGCGTTGATGTGCCAGCCGTCGCGGATGCGGAGCTCGATCTCGAGCTGGTGCCCGTTCTTCGCCGGCCGCACGCTGGCTGTCGCCTCCACCGTCCCGACGGCGGCGTATTGCCGCTCGCCGAGCTCGCCGTGAAGCAGGGCGTCGGCCGCCATGAGCATGTAGCCGAAGCCCGCTTCGAACCGCTCGATGCTCTCGGCGAAACCGCTGAGGGTGGCGTTGGCACGGTCGCCGTAGGTCGCTTCGCCGGTGCGTGCGGCAAGCATCGCCA
>JBCCGX010001239.1:0-3061 GCA_039029035.1 Acidobacteriota bacterium
CCAGCCGCCACCGGGGCCGGCGTCGCCCTCTTCGACTACGATCAGGACGACGATCTCGACGTCTTCCTGATCAATGGCTCGCGCATCGGCGGCTTCGCCCGGGGCCAGGAGCCGACCAACCGCCTGTTTCGCAACGAGGGCGATGGCACCGCCTTCGTCGATGTCACCGCCAGCAGCGGCCTCGAGTCCCACGGGGCCTGGGGGCAAGGCTGCGCGGTGGCGGATATCGATGGCGACGGCCGGCTCGACCTCTATGTCACCAACTACGAGCGCAACGCGCTCTACCTGAACCGCGGCGACGGTACCTTCGAAGACATCGCAACTCGCGTCGGGCTCGACGTAGCCGCCTGGAGCACCGGCGCAGCCTTTCTCGACTACGACCGCGACGGCGACCTCGACCTCTACGTCGCCAACTTCGTGCGCTACGACGAAGTGATCGCGGCCTACGAGGGGCGTGAGTGGCTGACCCACGACTGGAAGGGACTGCGCGTCGCTTCGGGCCCCATGGGGCTGCCAGCAGCAAGCGACCGCTTGTTCCGTAATGACAGCCGAGGGCCCAAATCGGACCTGGTCTTCACCGACGTCACCGCAGACATGGGTATTGCGGCGCCCGAGCCGTCCTACGGCTTCCAACCGATGGTCGGCGACATCGACGGTGACGGCTTCGTCGATCTCTTTGTCGCCAACGACTCACGCCCCAATTTCCTGTGGCGCAACCAGGCCGGGGCTAGCTTTCGCAACGATGCCCTGGCCTTGGGTGTGGCCTACGACCGCGGCGGCCAGGATCAAGCTTGTATGGGTGTGGCCTTCGAAGATCACGATGGCGACGGCGCGCTCGATCTCTTCGTGACCAACTTCGCCGACGAGCTCAACACGCTCTACGTGGCGGACGGCAACGGCTTTTTCCACGACGACACCGCCGCCGCCGGGCTGGTGGGCCCGGCGACCCACAGCAACCTCGCCTGGGGCACGTTCTTCTTCGACGCCGAGAACGACGGCGATCTGGATCTCTTCGTCGCCAACGGCCACGTCTACCCCCAAGTCGAGTCCCTGGAGGGCAGGGAGTCCTACGTCCAGATCAACGAGCTGTTCGAGAAGACACCGAACGGTCGCTTCCGCGAGGTCTCGGGCCAAGCCGGGCCGGGCTTCGCGGTAGCGCAAGTCAGCCGAGGCGCCGCCTACGGCGACCTCGACAATGACGGCGACCTCGACCTCGTGATCAACAACCTCGACGAGGCCCCGACGGTCCTGCGCAACGAGTCGCCGGCGACCGGTCGCTGGCTCCAGGTGCGCCTGCGTGGCCGCGGCCTCAACCGGTCGGCCATCGGCGCTCGGGTACGAGTCGAAGCTGCCGGCCGAAGCACCAGCCGCACGGTGCGCTCGAGTGCCAGCTACCTCTCACACCACGATCTGCGGCTGCACTTCGGCCTCGGCGCAGCCGACGCAGTCAATCGCATCCTCGTCGCCTGGCCGGACGGTTCGCGCGAAGTCTTTGCCGGCGGTGAGGTCGATCGGTTGGCCATCATCGAGCAAGGGACCGGAGCCCCGGCGACGGGTAGCCCCTAATCTAGTTTGCGTCCCCTTCTGGCGCGCTCACAGCACCAGACAGGATTCGACCTCGGTCAGCGTGTGGCGCGCCAAGGCCAAGCTCGCCTGCTTGCGATCCAGCGCCAGGTAGAGGAAAAGGCCCTGATCGCCAGCGAGCGGCCTGATGAGGTGGTACTGGCTGTCCAGTGAAATCAGGATGTCGTCGATCGAATCGTCGAGCCCGAGAGCCCGCATCACCTTGAGCTTGGATCGCAAGACCGCCGTGTTGCCGGCCGCAGCGAGATCCAGGTTCAACCCTTCGCCACCGCCGAGGTGGCCCAGGTTCTTGCCGGTCTCGCAGTCGACCAGCGCAATACCGATCGCCCCATCGATTCGCATGCCTCGCTGCAGACTGACACTCAGGTTCCCGTCGTCTGCAACCTCCGCTGTGGTAGACGCCTCGCCCGGCGCTGCCTCGGCCATCGCGGCCTCTTCGTCCTGCCGATGCATCGCCTCCAGCAGCAGGTGACTCAGGGGGCGGTGGATGGTCTGGCGCCGCGTTCGAATGCCGGAGTGCAGGTCGAGATTGGCTCCGTCTTCCCATCCCAGAATCTCTAGCGCGGCCTCTTCGCCCGAGAGACGTCCCAGCCTCGCATCGATCAGCTTGCCGTCGCGGAACAGCAGGTCCCCCAACCGGTCGCCGCGAGCCACGCGCAGGCGACAAGTCTTGCGCTCCAGCTCGAGCAGTTGGACGAAGCCGGCTAGGGTCAGCCCCTCGATGTGACTACACTCCCCCTCGGCGGCGTCTCGAATCGCCTCGATCAATCGCGGCAAGTCGATCGGCTTCTCGTGGTAGCCGAAGGCACCCCGCAAGCCGACTTCGTCTTCGAGGTGCGGACTGCCGAAAGCAGTGACCACCAAGATCGGGCCCCGAAAGTTGCGATCCCGCAGCGCCAGTAACAGCTCGAGGCCATTCATCCCCGGCATGTTGATGTCGGTCACCACCACATCGACCGAGGTGGCGTCGAACTGCTCGAGCGCGTCGCGCCCGTCGGCCGCCTGGAGAGCGACGTAGCTCGGCAACGAATCAGCGATGGTGTCGCAGACGCTGGCTCGGAAGAGAGCCTCGTCATCGACGACGAGGACTGTCGTGGCAGATTGGGTACGGGTCATGGTGGGAAGAATCTCAGTTGGAGGAATCGTCGTTGGAAGGATCGCAGGTCGTTGTCGCACGGAGGAGTTGCTCGCTGAGAGCTCAGGGTGCCGGGGCACTCAGGCCGCCAGGGTCCAGGGCACCGATTCCGGCGTCGGCGGACATTCGAACCACGCGACCGGCGGTCATCGGGTAGGCTCGAGCGTGGCGCGCCGGCTGCCGTCGATCGAGCAGGATGTGGGCCTCGGTGCCCGCTTCGGTGCTCTGCAGCTCGATGCTGCCGCGCATCAGCGACAGCAGGTGTCGGCAGATCGGCAATCCCAAGCCCGTACCGCCCGAGCGCGTGGTGTAGAACGGCTCGAAGACGTACGCCAATCGATC
>JBCCGX010001240.1:0-3061 GCA_039029035.1 Acidobacteriota bacterium
CACCGGCGAAGCGCTGCCACCGGGGCTCTGCCGCCGCTGGTTCGCGCTCTACCCGCACATCCCGCTGGTCAATGCCTACGGTCCTACCGAATGTTCGGACGACGTGTCGCACGCCATGATCCGCAGCGCTTCGGAAGTGGGCGCGCCGCGGGTGTCGATCGGCCGGCCGGTGGGCAACCTGAGGCTGGCGGTGCTGGATCGGCGTTTCCGCGCGCAGCCGATCGGAGCGGTCGGGGAGCTGTGTGTCGGCGGCGTCGGCGTGGGACGGGGTTATCTCAGTGACCCGCAGCGAACCGCGGAGGTGTTCGTGCCCGATCCCGATCCCATCCGCGGCACCGCGGGGAGTCGGCTCTACCGCACCGGTGACCTGGCGCGCTGGTTGCCCGGCGGCAACCTCGATTATCTCGGCCGCCGCGACCATCAGGTGAAGGTGCGGGGGGTCCGCATCGAGCTCGGCGAGATCGAAGCGGTGTTGGGCGAGCACCCGGCCGTGCGGGCGGCCGTGACGTTGCTGCGGTCGGCCGAGTCGCGGCAGGATCCGGGCGGTGAGCCGCGGCTGGTGGCCTATGTCGTCTTCCAGGAGGGTGAGACACCCGGGATCGAGGCGCTGCGCGGCTGGCTGCAGGAGCGGCTGCCCGAGCCGATGGTGCCGGCGACGTTCGTCTTTCTCGATGCCCTGCCGCTGACCCCCAACGGCAAGATCGACCGGCGTGCCCTGAACCGGCGAGATCTTCCGGCGGCGGCGGTTCTCGCCGGCCGGCGCGCCACCGCCCGGACACCGGTTCGGAGTGACCCGATCGAGGAGCTCCTGGCCGGGATCTGGAGCGAGGTGCTGGCCGTTGGCGAGGTCGGCCCCGACGACAATTTCTTCGAGCTCGGCGGCCATTCCCTGCTGATCACCCGGGTGGCCTCGCGGATCCGCAGCGTCTTCGGGGTGGAGCTGCCGATTCGCCGGCTCTTCGAGCAACCGACCCTGGCCGAGCTGGCGCGGGAGATCGGCACCGTCCGGGCCGCCAGCCGGGCGACCCAGGTGCCGCCCATCGTGCCACGGCCGCGCGGCGAGACGGCACAGGAGGGCCTGGCGCTCTCCTTCGCTCAGGAGCGCCTGTGGTTCCTGGACCAGTTGCTGCCCGGCAGCTCGGCCTACAACGTGCCGGCCACCGTCAGCCTCAGCGGACCGCTGTCGGTGCCGGCCCTGGCCGCGAGCCTGAACGAGGTCGTGCGGCGCCACGAGGTGCTGCGGACCCGCTTCGTCGCTGCTGGCGGCCAACCGCTCCAGCGCATCGCTCCCGAGCTACGCCTGGAGGTTCCGCTCGTGGACCTGAGCGGGCTCGCCGAAAGCACCCGCTGGGACGCTGTGGATCGCCTCGCCGCCGAGGCGGCCAACCGGCCGTTCGACCTGGAGACCGGGCCCCTTCTGCGGACGACACTGCTGCGTCTCGGTGCCGAAACGCCGGACCGCGAAACGCCGGACCGCGAAACGTCCGACTGGGACGAGCACGTGGCCCTCTTCGCGATGCACCACATCGTTTCGGACGGCTGGTCGATGGACATCCTGATCGCCGAGCTGGCCAGCTTCTACCGCGCGTTCCAGACCGGCACGGCCGCCTCTCTGCCGGAGCCGGCAGTGCAGTACGCCGACTACGCCGCCTGGCAGCGGCAATGGCTGGCGGGAGAGGAGCTGGAGCGCCAGCTCGCCGTCTGGCGGCAACGCCTGGGCGGCGCTCCCGCCGCCCTGGAGCTGCCCACCGATCGGCCGTACGCCGAACTGCCTAGCTCCCGCGGGGGCCAGGTTCTCGTGCAACTGCCCCGATCGCTGTCGGACGATGTCGCAGCCTTGAGCCGGCGGCACCGGCTGACCCTCTTCATGACCCTCCTGGCGGCCTTCCAGACTCTGCTGTCGCGCCTGTCGGGCCAGCGGGACGTGGTGGTGGGCTCGCCGATCGCCGGCCGCAACCGGCTGGAGACCGAGGGACTGATCGGCTTCTTCGTCAACACCCTGGTGTTGCGCGGCGATTTGTCCGGCGATCCGCCGTTCCAGGAGCTCCTCGAGCGCACCCGGCAGGTGACCCTGGAAGCCTACGACCACCAGGATGTGCCGTTCGAGGCGCTGGTCGATACGCTGGCTCCGGAGCGCAACCTGCACCACCCGCCGCTGTTTCAGGTCATGCTGGCCCTGGAGAACAAGGCGCCGGGGGGTTCGGAGATGCCCGGCCTGGCGATCCACAACCTGAGCCAGGAGCTGACCGCCTCGAAGTTCGATCTCACCCTGTCGCTGACCGAGAACGACGGCGGGCTAACGGGTTTCTGGAGCTACAAGGCCGAGCTCTTCGACCGTGCCACGGTGCGGCGCTACGGCCGCCATCTCGAAACCCTCCTGGGCTCGCTGGCGGCCGATCCCGAGCAGCGCCTGAGCGAGCTGCCTTTGTTGAGCGCGACCGAACGCCAGCAGCTGTTGGTGGAGTGGAACGACCCGCGGCCGGATTATCCGGTCGCCGGCCTGGTGCACGAGCTGATCGCCGTGTACGCGGCCCGCGAGGCCGACACGGTGGCCGTGGTTTTCGAAGGGGAGACTCTCACCTATGGCGAGCTGGATGCGCAGGCCGATCTGCTGGCCCGCCGCCTGCGGAAACTGGGCGTCGGGGCGCGACGCCGGACCGCGGAGTTTTTGATCGGAGTCTGCCTCGAGCGCTCGCTCGACCTGGTGGTGAGTCTTTTGGCCGTCCTCAAGAGCGGCGGGGCCTACCTCCCCCTCGATCCGTCGTATCCCCGCGAACGTCTCGCCTTCATGGTGCAGGATGCCGGTGTCCCGATCGTCCTCACCAAGAAGCCTTTCCTCACCTTGCTGCCGCAGGAGGGGCCACGGCTGATCTGTGTCAATCGTGAGCATCTTGGCTCAGGGGCCAACGAGTGGGCCCCGGGGCGCACAGCCTTTGCCACCCCTGTAAGACAGTCCGTGCGGCCCGACAATCCGGCCTACGTCATCTACACCTCCGGCTCCACCGGCCAACCCAAAGGCGTGATGGTCTCCCATCGCTCCCTGCTCAACCGGGTACTCTAC
>JBCCGX010001241.1:0-3060 GCA_039029035.1 Acidobacteriota bacterium
CCGAGGTCGGGCGCAGCGAGCCGTCGGCGGCGAACCACGGCGCCAGTGCGATCTTCAGAGCCCCTGAATCGAGGAAGTCGACGATGCGCTGCGGCGCTTCGAGAAAATCGATCGCTTGGGCCGTCGGCGGTGTGTCGAGAAACACCCGTTCGTAGCGCTCAGAGGTCGCGACCTCATAGAGACGCTCCACCGCCATGTACTCCAAGATGCCACCCAGATGGCCCGCTAGGTGCTCGTAGTAGGGGTTGGCGAGAATCCGGTCGCGCTCCGCCTCGCTGGCAGCATAGCGCTCGACCAGGCTATCGAACGTTGCCCGCGCATCGAGCACACTCGCATAGAGCTGCCCCCCCGTGCCAGCGACCGCAACCTCCTCGTTCCCTTCGGTGTCGCCGATCCCCAGCGCGTCCTTGAGACGCCGCGACGGGTCAAAGGTCATGACCAAGGTCCGGTGCCCGGCAGCCGCCGACCGCAAGCCCAGCGCAGCGGCCAGCGTCGTTTTGCCGACGCCACCGGAGCCGACAACGATCACCAGCGGCGAATCGGCGAGCAGCGATGCGTTCACGGCACCTCTACCCCTTGATCGAGCGCCGCATCGTGATCGAGCGCCTCATCGAAGTGCTCCGCCAGACTATCCACCAGCTCGACCCCGCGATCGATGGGTAGCAGCGGTAGATCGATTCGCGGCCCGCTCCAACGCTGGCTCAAGCGTTCGAGCTCACTGACATTGAGCTCGCGGCGCTGTCGCCATAGGGCCGCGAGCTCCGTATCGGCGGTCTCGGCCAACTTCGGATAAAGCCCATTAGCGATCAACAACTCTGGCTGACGGTCGAGCCGGTCTGCCAGCTCGCGGCGCAGCTCCAGAGCTTCTTGCACCGGCAGCTCTTCGGCCAACGTCACCACCGCGAGACCCGAGACCTCAGGATCGGCAACGTAGCCTGCCACCTCACTCGCCAGCTCGGCGAACGGCCCTTCACCGATCGTCTCGGCGAAGAGCTTGGGCGCGGTCAGCAGATAGACCCCGTGGCCGGTCGCCGGAGCATCGAGAATCACCACATCGACTTTCGGTGCCCGCCGCAAATCACCCCGTGCCAGACGCATGGCATGGCCGAGAATGGCCACTTCGGTCAAGCCGGGTGCGCCTTCGACGAAGCGATGATAGATCGGGCTGCGCAGCACCCGCTCGACCAGCATCTTGATCCGCACCTGCTTCTTGACGACCCAGTCGACCACTTGGCGTGGCTTGAGGTTTTGCAGGTAGAGACGGTCGCGAACGGGCACGATCTCACCACCCGAAGGTGCGACCCCGAGCATCTGGTGCAGGTTCTCTCGCGGGTCGACTTCGAGCACCAATGCCCTGCGGCCCCGCCGGGCCAGGCTACAGCCGAGCACCGATGCGAAGGCGCTCTTGCCGACTCCACCCTTGCCGGTGACGACGATGAGCCTGCGTTGGAGAAGGCGGTGCACGAGTTGCATGGCGAAAAGATGCCGCATGGCGGCAAGGCCGCGGATCGTACCACAGCTGCCGAGCCGATCGGCTTGAGTGGGCCAAGAGGACGTTGCTATACTGCCCTTCATACTGTTTCGGCACACAATCTTCGTCTGATATGCTGTCGGTCCACTGCAGTGCATCCTCGAAGCGCAAACATTGCAGCAAACGTATACACCGCAGCGTACTCGATAGCGCACAACCTCGGCCCAAGGAGAGACCCTGAGATGACCCATATCATCATGGAACCCTGCATCGGCGTGAAAGATACGGCTTGCGTCGATGTCTGCCCGGTGGACTGCATCTATGGTGCGGACGAAGATTGGGAGATGCTCTACATCCAGCCGGAAGAATGTATCGACTGTGGCTTGTGTGTCGATGCCTGCCCGGTCGAGGCCATCGTGCCCGAGGAAGAAGTACCCGAGAAATGGGAAAAGTACATCGCGGTCAACTACGAGCACTTCGATCTCGAGCCCCCCGGCTGACCTCCTGCGCGAGGCCTACGAGACAGATCAATGGGACACGCTACGGCGTGTCCCGTTTTCGTATGGGCCTGGTAGAGTCGCGCCGACGTGACGCGCGGAGAACAGGCCCTCTTCCTTCTTGCCGGCAAGATTCTGCCCGGTCCGCCTTTCTTTAGGGTTGCGGCGCAGGCCTTGGCGACACGTGCCGACTGCCGCTGGGCCGGCGTCGGTGAGCTGCGCGACGATGGTCGATCGGTCGACCTGCTGGCTTTCTGGGATCGCGATCACCAAGCCGAGCCGTTCAGCTTTCAGCTCGAAGGTTCGCCCTGTCTTCAGGTCTATCGATCCAAACCCGACGACCCGCACCAGTTTTTCCCCTGCGACGTCGCCAACCGCTTCGCCGACTTCCCGCTACTGGCTCAGATCGGCGCCCGTAGCTATCGAGGTGAGGTGTTCCATGACTCCGTCGAGCGTCCGATCGGCCACGTGTTCGTGATCAGTGAGAAGGACGAGGCCGACGACGAGGGTCTGCGCGAGTTCTTCCGCCTGGTCGCTCAACGGGTCGGCTCGGAGTACAACCGGTGGCGCGCCGAAGAAGCCCTGGCGCGCAGCGAGAAGACCCTGCGCTGGTACGAGTCGATGGCCGCGACAACCAGCGATCGGATGGCGCTGATCGATACCTCCTACACCTATCGGGCCGTCAACTCGAGCTATCTGAAGTCCGCTCCGTATCGATCGCCCAAAGATCGCATCCGGGCGCGTGAGGACGTCGTTGGCCAAACCATCGACGAGGTCCTGGAGCCGACCTTCGCCCGCCAGGTCGTGCGGCGCAACCTGGATCGCTGCTTCGCCGGTCACAGCTTCAACCTCGAAGGCTGGGTCCAGGGTCCCGGTCACCAAAGCCGCTATCTTCAACGCAGCTTCCGTCCTTACCGCTCCGAGGAGGGCACCATCCTGGGTGCCGTGGTCACCGTGCGCGACCTGACCCGGCGCCAGCAGCAGCTCGCCAAGATCAACCGGCTGGCGGTCCACGAGGCCGTCGCAGCGGGCGATCTCTTCGCCGCGGCCCGCCAGATCACCGAGGAGGCGACCGACCTTCTCGGGGTCGAA
>JBCCGX010001242.1:0-3058 GCA_039029035.1 Acidobacteriota bacterium
AAGAGCAGATCGAGGGGCTCGACCACCCGCAGGTGGCCAGGACCCGCCGTACTCTGGGGACCATTCTCCAGGCTGCCGGTCGACCGGAGGCCGCTGCGGCCGAGTACGAGTGGGTCCTGGACCTTCAACGCAGGGTCTTGGGTGAGGCTGACTCGGAGGTCCTCATCACTCAGACGCGACAGGCGTCGCTGGTTGCTGCCCAGGAGGAGCACTCCGCTTGCGAAGGCCTCGTTCGTCAGGTGATCGAAGCTTTCCAGGCTGCCGGCAAGGGCGACTCGTGGAGAGTGGCCGACGCCGAGAGTATCCTCGGCGCCTGTCTGGCGCCGCTGGGGCGCAGCAGCGAGGCCGAGCCTCTGCTCCGAGAGAGCCATGCGCAGCTGCACGAGGCGCGAGGTGAACATGCTCCCGCGACCCGGGCTGCTGCTAGGCGTCTAGTCGCCTTCACCAGCTCACAGTCTCCAAGCTGACGATGTACGATCCTTCAGCCCCGAGGCTGCCCTCCACCCGGGCGAAGTAGCGGCCGGGCAATAGAGCACGAACCAGACGGACATTGCCGCCGACACCGCCGTCGTCATCGACGGCCAGGAGCCGGCCCGAAGCGTCGAGCAGGCCGCCGATGGTATCGGTGTCGCCAAAGGTCTCGAGAATGACGATGCGTTCCTGGGAAAGGTCGAAGGCAAAGACATCGATATCGTCGCCCCAGGCGTTGGCGATCTCACCGGTCACAGTACCGGGCACTTCGAGGAGCGTCGCGAAGGTGATCGCGTCGGCATGATCAACCGTGCTCGAATGGGGTAGGGTTGTCTCAGGCTCGATTTCAATTTCTTCGGTGTCCTTCAGGAAGGGCACCTCCGCGATCAGCTTCGCAGTGACTTTGACCGCTCCAGCAGGACGACTTGGATCCTGAGAGGTCACCCGAAAGACGATGTCGCTCGGTGAGTGAACGAGCAGTACTTGCCGCGTGGTTGAACGTTCTAGAACGTCGATGCGGAGTGCCTGGGTGTCTTTGTTCTCTGCCATGGCATCCGAGCAAACGGTGAGAAGGGGTTCCCCCACACCAACCTCAGTTGTTAGCGGTCGGGTGACCTCGACGACGAGGACTTGCGGCACCGCCTCCGCGCGATGCCGGAGGCGTAGCCGTTTCTCCTCACTACCGGTGAGAAAACCCCGCCAGGTGTCTGACAAGGTGAACGGTTCGGCGTCGCCACAACCACGAGCGACAGCTGGGAGGACAGGCAAGGGAACGGCAAGAATCAGCAGGGCCGCGAATAAAATGCGTTGCAGATGTGAATGGAGTGCATGCATGAGTTTCTCCTTCAGGTTGTCGTGAAGACGAAATAAACGTTGTGAACTTTGCTCCCGTGCTGGAGGCAAAACTCATGCATTTACAAACCGCAGGGTTGTTGGTTTTTGTAAATAAAACTTTCTTTTACAGTTCTGGCGAAAGCGCCCGTTATTAGTTTTCTGGCGCGAGTTGTCGCACCGAGCTTTGAAGTGTCCGGCGCTAGCAACCGTTGCTGTAGAATCGAGGCGTGGCAACGGACCTGGACAAATATCTGCGGTCCCTCGAACCGGATCGAGAGCTGACTGCGGAGGCTTATGAGGGGGCTCGAGATGCCCTACTCCACTTGCTCCGGAAGGAGCTACAGCGCCGCGGTTTGTGGGAGCGGCCGCCGCGCTACCTCGGAATCCTGGAAGAGCGTTGGCCCGGGGAAGCGATCGCCGAGCTGGTTTCCGAGTGCTACGTGGCGATTTTCGTCGACCGACTCGGGCGGTTGAAGAATAGAACCCTGGTCGAGCCTGACGTCAACGGCCTGATCGTGCTCTGTGTTCGCAACTTCGTGCAGGACCGTCAGAGCGGCAACGATCCTCTGGGCCACAAGCTCTATGAGCTCCTCGGCGAGAGCCTCGAACGCCTGGCAAACGCCGGAAGACTACGCCTGATACCCGCCGGCAAGGTCTTGAACGACACGATCTGTGCCTTCGGGGAAGGTCAGGACGGCGGCCCGGAGACAGATCTCGAGCTGCAGGTCCGGGCGATCAACGACGACCTGTGGCCGGAGCTCATCTTCGCCCAGGGCCGTGCCCGATCGGGTCTCGAAGCAAGGCTGGATGAGCATATTGCCGAGCTCGCCGCGACGGCCGAAATCTTCCTCTTTCGCGATCTGATCGTCCCTCTGAAGCGCGACGCTCGAGTGCGCTGGAAGGAAGGCCTCGCCGCGGAGGTGGCGGGTTGGGCGGACTCTGCCACAGAAGATGGCCTCAGCGACCTGGGGGATTGTGTTCGACGCCGAATCGAGCAGGAGAAACCCAAGGATCAGGAGGGGCTTCGTCGGCTGTGGGCTTTCCTGTGCGACTATGCCCTCGGTTCGAATCCGAGCCCCGTCGCGGAGAAGGCGGAGAAGTCCGGACGACCGCCGACGGCACTAGGGCTGGAGAAGGCCCTGGGGGATTCGCGACATCGCATTGCTGGCTTCAAGCAGGCCCTCGGAAAGATGATCGATCAATGTCGATCGACAGTTTCAGGAAAGGTCAGCGTTAGGAGTCAGGTTGAGGCGGGCCTCGGTCGCATGGGACACCACAAACAACTCCGGAGTGCAACGCGCCGGGCACTCTCCACTTGGTCTGCGCAACGGGCCAAGATCGATGCGGAACCCAGAACCCCGCGTCCCGGGGACACCTGGGTCTTCCCTGGTGGCAGTTCCCCGCTGGTCGAGTGGTTGGTGGTCGAGGAAGTAGCAGGCGGTCAATTCTTGGTCGTGGCGGTCGATGATCGGCCCGGCGCCGGGTCGCAGGATGTAGCGCTTCATCCTCCGGTCAGCGGCTTGGCGAGCGTTCGCTGTGCGGTGGACGCGCGCCTCGACGCCTCGGCCTTCGAATCGGCTCAGCGGACTGGGCGGCTGGCGGATGACGTTCTTCGCCAGGTCATCGAGAAGCGGGCATCGCTGGGTGATCGTTCGATCGCCGCTTCGCCAATGGAGCAGGAGGTGGACGACGATCCAGCCTACCGCCGCCGTTTGGCCGAGCTTCACCGATGTCGAGACGCCTTGGCGGAAGC
>JBCCGX010001243.1:0-3057 GCA_039029035.1 Acidobacteriota bacterium
GCCAGCTCGAGCTGCGCCAGGCCCATGCCGGTGCACATCCGCGAGCCGCCGCCGAAGGGTGCCCAATCGCGGGTTTTGACGCCGCTGTCGAGGAAGTTCTGCGGATCGAACACCTCGGGATTGGGGAAGAGCTCGTTGCGCCCCGCCTCTTGCAGGCATTGAGCGATGATGGTGTCGGCGGGGATGGTGTAGTCGCCGATCTCGATCGCCTGCTTGGTCAGTCGCGGCCCGGCGAAGGGGCCGGCGGATTGGAACCGCATGCCTTCTTGGATGACTGCGTGGAGATAGGGCAGCTGGCGTAGATCGCTGCTCTCGATCGGCTTCTCACCCAACTCGTTGTCGATCTCCTGGCGCAGCCGGTCCTTCACCTCAGGTTGCGACAGCACGCCGTGTAACGTCCAGGCCAGTACCTTGCCGGTGGTCTCGGCGCCGCCGACAACCAGGGCGACGAGCTCGTGCACGATCGCGTCTCGGCAGATGTCTTCGTCGTCATAAAGCTTGGCGTCAACCAAGGCTGAGAGCACGTCTTCCGCCGGCTCCTCGGCCGAGTGGTTGCGTTGTTGCTGCGCGCGCACGGCCGTGGACACGGCTTCGGCGAGCTTCTGCCGCGCGCCGACGAAACGGCCGAACGGGGTCCACGGCAGATTCCATTGCAGCAGCTTGTTCTGTACCGCCGGTGGTTGAAGCGCGGAGAGGAAATCCCCGGCGAGGGGGACGATCTGCTGGGCCGGCTCTTGGTCGAGGGGGCCGAACAGGATCCGTGAGGCGACGTAGAGCGAGACCTGGTTGAGATGGGGCTGTAGAGCGAAAGGCTGGTCGACCGGGAAGCCGGCGATCCGGTCCTGGGTCTGCTGGACGATCAGCCCGGTGTGCTGCAGGACGCGGCGCCCGGAGAAAAAGGGCTGGATGGTCCGTCGCCTTTGGGCATACTCCTCACCGTCGAGCGAGATGCTGGCGCGGGGTCCGAAGAGGTAGGCCAAGAGTCTCTTGCGAATCTCACCCGCGACCACTTTCTCTTCCGGCATCCTGTAGAGCTCGGACAGGTGTTCGACTCGGCAGAGGAAGACGCAGCGCCCCATGCCCAAGATATTGAGGGCGAAGATCTCGCCGCACTGGGCACGGGTGTCGGCGAGGAAGGCGAAGGGGTCCTTGGCGAAGCGTAGGGTTTGGCGGAAAGGGGACAGCGGCGGTTCCGGCGGGGCGGGTAGGGTAGGCATGGCATCTCCCGGAGGCGAGCTCTCGCGGTGGAGCGAGACAGGATGGAGCACATGGAGCGTTGCGATTCCGCGGCAGAATCGCTCGACGCCAGCAGGCTTCTACCCTACCACCCTGAGGCGGAACCACTCTGGATCAATAATGCCAGGGGAACTTGGCAAACTCCCGCCGCCGCTTGTCGACAAAGGCGTCGCGCCCTTCCTTGGCTTCTTCGGTCATATAGGCGAGGCGGGTGGCTTCGCCCGCGAAGATCTGCTGGCCAACGAGGCCATCGTCGCAAGCGTTGAAGGCGAACTTGATCATGCGTACCGCGGTAGGACTCTTGCTGTTGATCTCGCGGGCCCATTCGAGAGCCTCGTTCTCGAGCTCGGTGTGGGGGAAGACCGCATTGACCATGCCCATCTCGTGAGCTTCTTGGGCCGAGTAGTCGCTGCCCAGGAAGAAGATCTCGCGGGCGCGCTTTTGGCCGACCTGGCGCGCCAGGAGGGCGGAGCCAAAGCCGCCGTCGAAGCTGGCGACGTCGAGGTCGGTCTGCTTGAAGATGGCGTGCTCGCGGCTGGCCAGGGTCATGTCGCAGACCACGTGTAGGCTGTGACCGCCGCCCACCGCCCAGCCGGGGACGACGGCGATGACCACCTTCGGCATGAAGCGGATGAGGCGCTGCACCTCGAGGATGTGCAGCCGTCCGAGACGGCCGGGGTCGACGCCTTCCTCGCCTTCGTATTTGTAGCCGTCGCGCCCGCGGATCCGCTGGTCGCCACCGGAGCAGAAGGCCCAGCCGCCGTCTTTGGGCGAAGGACCGTTGCCGGTCACCAGCACACAGCCCACATCACTCCATTGCCGGGCGTGGTCGAGAGCGGTGTAGAGTTCGTCGACGGTGCCGGGTCGGAAGGCGTTGCGCACCTCCGGGCGGTCGAAGGCGATGCGCACCGTGCCGTGATCGACCGCGCGGTGGTAGGTGATGTCGTGGAAGTCGAAGCCCTCGACGGGGCGCCAGCGCTGTGGATCGAAGATTTCAGAAACCATAGGCGGCTATTGTAGCCGCTGCCACTCGCGCTCGAAATGCTCGCGTGAGACGAGGGATGTCTGGGTACCGATGCCTTGGGTCGACAGGCCGGCGTAGAGGTTGGCGTGAGCTACTGCGTCACGCTCGCTGGCGCCTTCCGCGAGGAAGGTGGCGAAGCTGCCAATGAAAGCGTCGCCAGCACCGGAGGTATCGACCGGCTGCACCGGGTAGGCAGGCACTAGTTCGCTGCCCTTGGCGCTGGCGAGCAGGGCGCCGCGCTCGCCGAGAGTGAGGATCACCCGGCGGAAGCCGCGTTGCAGCAGGTGCTCGGCACAGGCCCGGGCTTCGTCGACCGTGGTGACCGGCAGGCCGGTGAGGGTGGCGGCTTCGCTCTCGTTGGGAACAAAATAATCGACCGACGCGATCGCGTCCAGGTCGACTTCGGCGGCCGGTGCCGGGTTGAGGATGCAGCGCGTGCCGAGCTCGGCCGCGAGGCGCACGGTGTGGAGGACCGTGGTCAGAGGGATCTCGAACTGCAAGATGACGACGTCTGCGGTCTCGATGAGTGGTGTGGCCGCGTCGACCACTGCCGGAGTGACCTCGTCGTTGGCACCCTTGACGACCAGAATGCGATTCTCGCCGCTCGGCTCGACGAAAATCGGTGCGACACCGCTCGATGCACCGGTGACGGCGGCGACGTGCTCCGTGCCGATACCGAGCGTGCGGAAATTGTCGATCGTCGCCGGACCGAAGAGATCGTCCCCCACCCGGGCCACCATATGGGCGTCGGCGCCGCACTTGGCCGCCGCCACCGCCTGGTTGGCGCCTTTGCCGCC
>JBCCGX010001244.1:0-3049 GCA_039029035.1 Acidobacteriota bacterium
GGAACGGTTCCAGCCACCTCGAGCAAGCCAGCGAGGAGCTCCTCGAGTGGCGCGGTGCCCCGGACGTGCCCACCGGCTTCGACGCCTTGGGCGACGAGCACATCCACCCCGGCATCCAGCGCCAGCTTCGCCTCGTCGACCGAGCCCACTGAGTGTATGCAAACGGCGTCGTACCCACGCGCCAGGGCAACGAACGGCGTGGGATCGCCCCAGAAGGTGGAGACGATATCTGCACCGGACTCCAGGCACGCGCGCACGCGCTCGCTCTGGGGCCATTCGAGGACGACGTTCACCGCGAAGGGGCTCTGGGTGAGGCGCCGCGTTGCGACCACCGCATCCTGCGACTCGCGAACGGTTCGCCAGGACACGGCGAGGGTCCCCAAAGCCCCGCTGATCGACACCGCAGCGGCGAGCTCCGGGCATGAGGCGCTGCCGATCGGGGCTTGAATCAGCGGTACTTCGATCCCGAGGCTCTGACAGAGCTGGGCGCTTTTCGACGACGACATTCGAGCTATCCGCCCGAGCTTCTCTTGTTGCGGTGGTACGTGAGGGCCTCGGCGAGGCAGATCGAGAGTGGCTCGCGAGGGACCTTAGCCTCCAGCTCGAGGCTGAGGCTGCGGTTGCCCTGAAAGCTGAACACCTCGGAGAAGTGGGCCCGAAACGTTTCGATGAGCGTGGTATGACAATGGAAGTAGACGTACACCAGGTTGGGTGTTGCTTCTTTCCAATCGATTCGGATCGTGCTCCCGCTCTTCGTCTCGGGAGTCAGGTAGGCGGGCTCACCCCACCTGAGCGCCTCTTCGACCTCGCCGACACCTTCGGTCGCTCTGGCTGTTTCGAAGATCAGCTCGCGGATCTCGAGTAAGAGCTTTCGAGCCTTCGATGGATAGCGGTCGAACACAGCGGCGACCTTTGGGTCGGTTATCGGAGTCATAGGATCGGACTCATGTCTCGTCGATCTCAGCTGTGACTCGCATCGTGGTCTGAGATTGACCCAGCGTGTTGAGCGTCTCGACCGGGCTCTGCTTGAGGCTCACGATCGACAAGTCCTGAGGCCGGGGATCGAAGCGAGTGCTGGTCTTGTGACTCATGTGGCCGTGCTAGCATGTTGGCTCGATCAGGGCTGGCTGATCGGAATACTTTGTCATGAAAATACTCTGTTCGGAGAGGGGAGTATGCGATGAAGCGCCAAGATTTCGAGAGGCGACTCCGAGAGTGCCAAGAGATGCCGGGAGCCGACGATCCGGCCTATTGGAGTGCCTACAATGCGGCGATCAAGGAGGCCGGCGGATCGATCAGTAGCTCGGATCGAGAGGCTTCGGAGAAGTTGGATCTAGCTCTCGAGGACGATAAGAAAAGAGAATGGTCCTGGATCGGGTCAAGCCCTATGGACGCTCGCCTCGCTGCTTTTTCGGATCTGTACCTCGAAGCCCAAGCTGAGCAAAGACAGTTCCTACAGATCTCCTTCACCGAGGACGAACTTGACAAGCTCTTGCACTTCATCGCCCGAGCGGGATTGCTCGTGGAGGCCAGTGGCGACTCGCAGTGGCTCAAGAGGGGTCTAGCGGCTGCTTGCATCGAAGGCAGCCACTGCGAAATCCGCGAGACTCTTGGCAGCCTCAGCTTGCTTCGCTTTGGGGCCGAGCGGGCAGGGATCGATACCGGGCCGTTCTTCCTCGAAGCCGTTCGAATGCTGTCGCCTTCCAAGCCAAGGTCCTCAACCGAAGAGCTGATCCTGCAAGTGATGGACTATCCGGAGGAGGACATCACCGGGATCGTCCGAATGATCGGCCCGCCGACTTGGCAGGATGAGCTCGGGCCGGAGAAGCCATGGTGGAAGTTCTGGTAGAGGCCTCGGGCGGTACGGCTGACGTCCTCTGTCGTACTTGCCGGAATCGAAGTCTTCGCCCTCGATGAGAGGCTTCGTCTCCTGTGGGAGGCCGGTGCGAAAGATTGTCCGCGACACGCTCGGCGTGGACCAGCAGAGGTGCCGGGTTCTGGGCCTCACCGGTGAGGCCACTTTGTGCGGGATCGTCGCGCGGGCTCTTCGCCGCTGAGGAGCCGGGCCGTGGCGCAGCCCAGCTCGGCGACTCAGGCGTCTGGCCGGTGCTCCTGCAGGCGCCGAGCACTCTCTTCGCGCTCACGGTGGATCGCTTCCGCCGGCGTCAGCCCTCTGAGGGCTGGATGGGGGGTGGTCAGCCATTCGGCTTCGCGCTGCTCGAGCGCGGTCCGGACTGCATCGGATTGCCGGATGCCGCCACGGATCACTTCGTCGCGCCACAGCAGCCAGTGGCGTTGCAGCTCGTCGTTGAGCCTCGCCTCGACCCTGCCCATCATCGCTCCCCAGATCAGGACGCCAGGAACATGGCAGGTCGGGATCGAGCGCCCAGATGGTCTGGCGCACGGTGTCGGCCATCGCCAAGGGATCGGTGGCGGTGCGCACCAGGACCTTCATCTGCGGCACCGGAAACTGGCGGTGGGAGTAGTAGAGCGCCGGTTGATCGCTGAGGTGACGGCCGGAGAACTTGACGTTGCCCGCCACGCCGATGATGCGCAGTTGCTGCACCTCCTCGATCCACCAGGAATTCTTGTTGATTAGCCGGCCGAGGGGCTCGGGCTCGTTCGGCAGGTACAGATCGAGGAAGGCCTGGTTGACGACCACGGCGCCGGCGGCTTCTGCGTCGTCGGTGGTGCGGAAGGATCGCCCGCGTAGCATCGGAATGCCCATCGCCTGGAAGTAGTCGAGGCCCACCGGTCGCCAGCCGGCTTCGGGCTCGCGGCCTTCCTCGGGCACCGGCTCACCCTCGATGGTGAAGCTCGAGCCCCATCCGGCATCCGAAGGATCTTGGTAGGCGGTGGTGACGGCGACCACACCGGGCAGCGCCTCGATACGCTCGGTCAGCCGGTCGAAGAACGACAAGGTCTGCGGCCACTCGGGGGAGATGAACGGCACCTGCAGCTCGAGAGGGATGGCCAAGACGCTCTCCGGGTCGCAGCCCGGGTCGACGTCGGCCAACTGGCGCATGGTGCGGATCATCAAGCTGGCACC
>JBCCGX010001245.1:0-3047 GCA_039029035.1 Acidobacteriota bacterium
CCATCGACATAGACGACATCGTCGATCACTGCATCTTCGAACACGACATCGTCGTCGAACACCCGATCGGCGCGGTCGAGAAAAAAGTCAGGATCCACCCCGGGCAGGGTCAGAGCCGCGGCGCCTTCGAGCACCTCACCGGTGATCGTGCCGTCGTTCTCGATCTCGTCGGTGGCGCTGACATTGCCGTCGACCACGGTGTCGCGGTCGATCTCGATCTCGTCGTTGGCGTGCAGGTTGCCGACGATCGAACCGTCGCGATCGATCTCGAGCTCGTCGCCCGCCACCAGCACGAACTGGTAGTACAGCGGCGACGTCGGTTCGGGGACGAGGAAGCTCTCGGCGAAGTGATCGGCCGCCGGCAGGACGGCCAGGCTGATGGCTAGCGCCAGGAACCAGATCCGTGCCGGACGGCTCGTCAACACGCGGTGCTCTTCCTTCCTGCCATGCGCTAAAGCTCCATGGTGGGGCCGCACTTCGAGAGTCGAAGCGGCCGAAAAACCTGCGGCAGAGGGATAAGAGATTTATATCGTCTAAAAATACATGCGTCAACGGCAATAAGTCTGTATAAAAAACGCCTCCCGGCAGCAGGCCGCCTAGCGAGTTGCGATGCTCGACCAGGCCGAGAAGTCGCCGGATTCGAAGCCGTCGAGGAAGAGCACGCTCGATAGAGCACGGCCGCTGATCAGGATCAGGTTGCCGACGTCCACCGCGAACGGCGCCGCGCCGTTGCCGACCATCTCGTTGATCACCAGATCGGTCAGCCCGTCGCCGTCCACATCACCCGCCGCGGCGCTATAACCCAAGGTGTCACCCGTGTCGGGACCAAAGGAGCCCACGGCGCCCTGCACCTCAGTAATCCGCAGCACGGAGGGCGACGGCATGGCGCCGTCGAGCAGGTCGATCTCGGCCGGCCAGCCACCGGCCTTCCCGAAGAGGACGTGCACGCCGCCGGCGAAGTCGCGCCCGAGGGGCGAATGGTGTGGCGAGGCGAAGGCGAGATCGCCGAGGCCGTCGCCGTCGAAATCGCCGTGGGCGGCGGTGTCGGCCCCCAGGGCGCCATCGCTGGGGCCGTAAATGCGAGTGATGGTCAAACCGGCTGGCGGTGTTTCGAGATCGAACTCGAGGGACTTGAGATCGCGCGCCTCGAAGAAGACGTGACCGTAGCCAGAGACCGGGCGCGTGCCGCCCGGTGTGCCGTCGACGATCAAATCACCGACGAAAAGGTCGGCGTGGCCATCATCGTCGTAATCGAGGCCGCCCAGGATCTCTTCACCGAAGCTGACGTGCACGGTCTCGCCGTTGATGATCGTCCGTGCGCCGGGCGAGGCGGAGATATCGAAGTTGAAGCCGGCCGGCCAGGGGTTGCCGGTGAAGTTGTCGTCCCAGGCAATGTACAGCGTGCCGTCCGGCGCACCACCGGTGGCCTGGGCGGAGCCGGGTGCGCCGGCAGGATCGATCGTCGCCCCGGCCCGGTTGATGGTGGCTGCGGCCAACACCTCGGCTCGACCGTTGCCATCGAGGTCGGCGATCTGGCACGTACCGCCCAGGTGGAAACCGGAAGCACCGAGTGGCGGCGTGACTTTGGCGAGGTGCCCGGCCAGCGTCGTGGCGCCGAAATTCTGCAGGTCGACCGTCGTGCCGCTCGCCAGGTGGGCGCCGCCGCGGATGACGTAGATGGCCCCACGGTTGCTCTCACCGAAGTCGTCTTCCTGATCGGCCCCGACGACGATATCGGCGATGCCATCGCCGGTCACGTCGCCGGTACGGGCCCAGATACAGAATCGATCGGTCGCCTCGGCGCCGACGATGGTTGTCAGGGTCAGGCTGGCCGGCGGCGATAGCAAATCCACTGTGGTGAGAGTCGCGGCCTGGGTGCGCAGCGCCGCACCGCCGACGGCAATCGTCAACGCCCCGGCCCCTGCGCGGCCGGCGCCGGGGGTGTGGTTCTGGCGGCAAATCAGAAGATCCCCCAGGCCGTCCCCGGTCACGTCGTCCATCCAGATCTCGCTGCCCGCCGTCTCGCGCTCACCAGCCCCGGCGAAGCGCAGGATCCGCGGATCCGCCACCGCGGTGTCGATGGTGCCTTGGAGCGTGCCGTCGCCGAACACCAGATCCACCTCGCCCGACAGGTCGCGGCCGAAGGAATCGACCGTCATGAAGCCAACGGCGTAGTCGCCGAAGCCATCGCCGTCGACATCGAAGCCGCCGGCCACCGGTAAGCCGAAGTCGCCCTGCCCATCGGAGCCGTAGATCCGGCGCAGCTCGCCGTCATCCGGCGACACGGCTGCGAGGTCGACGGTGAGGAACGGCTGCGCCTCGCTGGCCTGGATCGAGACAAAAACTGCCAACCCGAGCATCGCCAAAGTCCGCAGGAATCGGTGGCTCATTGAAGTCTCCCGTGTGCCAATCTGTTCTGTCCCAGGAATTCCGAAGAACATCCAGAGCATAACGGAGGAAGCCTCTGAGACGGCAGGGCTATGATTGACCCGTGATCTACCTAGGCATCGACATCTCAGCATGAGCCAGAACTGGATCCTCGGCAGCCTGATCGTGCTCCTGTCGCTGTTCGCGGCGGGTCACGCGACGTTGTGGAAGCGCGAGCCCAAGGCGGCTTTGGGCTGGGTGGCCTTCTGCCTGACCCTGCCCATCTTCGGTCCGCTGATCTACTTTCTCTTCGGCATCAACCGTATCCAAACTCGGGCGCAGAGGCTCGAGAGTGAATCCGAGGCGCTGCAAGAAATGGAAGCGCGCTCGCCGTCGCGGAATCTGGAAGGGGTGCCGATCAGCCAGCTGCCGCCGGAGCTTTCCGAGCTCGCTCGGGTCTCCCAGGCGGTTACCGGCTTGCCGCTCTCCGGCGGTAATCGGATCGAGGCGCTGCACAATGGCGAAGAGGCCTATCCGGCCATGCTGGCAGCGATCGACGGGGCACAGAAGACCCTCTACCTGGTGACCTACATCTTCGAGAGCAACGCCACCGGCTACCGCTTCGTCGACGCCCTGGCGCGGGCCAAGGAGCGCGGGGTCGAGGTGGCGGTGATCATCGA
>JBCCGX010001246.1:0-3043 GCA_039029035.1 Acidobacteriota bacterium
AAGCGTAGGCCAGGTCCACGTAGGCCACCCGCAGCTCGTAGGCCACCACGCCGTTGGCAAGAAAGAAGAGGCACGCCAAGAAGCCACTGGCCGGTCGGTGGTAGGTCCGGCCGCCGAGGAAGAGGGCATACAGCGTGGCGACGCCGAAGGCGAAGTGGAGCAACTTGGCAAGCACGTAGTCGTGCAGCGTGATCACCATAGCGAATAGCAGCTGCACGTTCAGCGGCCAGTAGGAGTAGACGTTGAACGGCGCCTCGCGAAAGCCGCCGTGCTCGGCGTACAACCTAGCGAGCCGTAGATGGTAGGCGCTGGCATCCCAAGAGACCGGTGGGCTCAGGGCGAGAAAGAAGAAGGGCGCCAGCACCGCCGCCAACAGGCCCAAGCGGGCCACGACAGGCGCGGAGAGCTGTGGCCAGCGCGGAACAGGTCCATCCATCGAGCGCACCCAAGTCACCGCCGACCCGCCGATCACCGCAGCGATCACCAACCCAAGAACCCACGGTCGCAGCCCCTGGCAGGTCGCCAGGAAGAACAGGCTGACGATCCAGAAGCCGATCCCGAAGACGAGTTGGGTCAACGGGCGCAGGCGCGCCCCGGCGCTGGCCCAGCTCCGTTCGAGGCCAATCCCCGGCAGCCAGAGGATCGCGACCAGGAGGCCGAGAGCGGCGGTGTGCTGGAGAAGGTAGATCACGGCCTGTTCCCGGCGGATGCCTGAAGGCGATCCATAGCTCGTCGTCGATCAGGGGACGAGCCATTATAGAAGGGCCCATCTTTGAGAGACGCCAAAGGGCCAAGCAGAGATCGCGGCGACCTCGAGAGCCGAAACAAGAACGATTTGACCGCAAAGGTCCAAAAACCTCAGAAAGTAACGCCCGAGTTGAACTGTCTCGTGATGCGGCGATCTCGAGAGGCGTTCTTGCCCGGCCAGAGGCCCGATGGGGATCTGCCAGAGGTTCGATTTCCGGCTAGAAAGCACAATGGGCAAACTCCAGTTCGCTTTCTGACCCTCCGGAACGGTTGTGGGGAATCCCCATTGAGCTTTCTGACCCTCCGGAGCGCTTGTGGGGAATCGACCGTAACGGGCAAGTAGGACTCGGACGTTATGTTTCGGGCTCGACAGGGGCCTTTGCCAGGTCCGGGCAGCGCCCTTGGATCTCCACAGAGATCGGAACCGACTCGGTTCGAGAGACCTGGAGGGTATGATGCAGCGAGGCGACGCAACCATTGGACCTGGGCTTTGAGAGCAAGACAAGAGATCGAATCCGTGTCGACAAGACAATCCGTGGTGTCGGTGACCCCATCGGTTCCCTGGGCGTCGAGAGTGTCGCCTTGATCCAACGCGGCGTCCGGGCGGCGCACCATCTCGCTCACTACGCGGCCGCTCCGCTGCGCCGCTGGCAGGCGGCGGCGGGGCGACCGCGGTCGGAGCGTGACCGACGCCTGTACGAGTTGAAGGGTCGGCACCAGGGTCGCCGGGCGTTTGTCATCGGCGCCGGGCCGAGCTTGCAGATCCCGGATCTGGAGCGCCTCGGCAACGACATCACCTTCGCCTCCAACAAGATCTATCTCGCCATGGCGGAGATCACCTGGCGGCCGACCTACTACAACGTGATCGACGTGCTGGTGGCGCAGAACAACGCCGAGAGGATCCGCGCGCTCGATCTGACCCACATCCACAGTGCCGCCGTGCGGCCCCATCTCGGCGACGACCCGCGCTTTCTCTACCTCGACCACCTACCGACGATCGAGCGCTTCGGCGGTCGCCTGCTGGGTTTCAGCCGCGATCTACTGAACGGCGTCTACGGTGGCCGTACGGTGATCTATCAGCAGTTGCAGATCGCGTTCTACATGGGGATCCGCGAGGTCTATCTGATCGGGGTCGATTTCAGCTTCGACGTGCCCAAAGGCTCGACGACGGATGCGAAGAGTGACCTCGGTGAAACGGTGATCCGCAGCCGCGGCGAGGTCAACCACTTCCACCCGGACTATCGCAAACCCGGCGAAGCCTGGACGATGCCGCGCTTGGCCGAGCAACGGCAGGCCTTCCGCCGCGCTCGTGAGGTGTTCGAGCAAGCCGGCGGGTGCTTGATCAACGCCTCGCGGCGAACGAAGCTGGACGTGCTGGAGCGGGCCGATTTCGACCAGATCGCGCCCGCGGCGCAGGTGGTGTGATCGGCATGGTTGAAGCGACATCATCGGCTGCGTCCGGAGCCGATTCGGTTCGTGTCAGCGTCGTCGTACCGCTGTATAACGGCGAGCGCTTCATCGGCGAGTGCATCGAGTCGGCGTTGGCGCAGTCGTTGGGCGATCTCGAGGTCCTGGTTGTCGACGATGGCAGCCGCGACGGTTCGGCCGAGATCGTCGAGCGCTATGTGGCGCAGGATCCCAGGGCGCGGCTCTTGCAGCATCCCGACGGTGCGAACCGCGGCGTCTCGCGCAGTCGCGAGCTGGCGATCACCCAAGCTCGCGGCGAGTACGTTGCCTTGCTCGATGCCGACGACGTCTTCGAGCCGGGCAAGCTGGAGCGCCAGGTCGCGGAGCTCGAGGGTCGACCACAGTGTGTGCTGTGCCACACCGGGATCCACCAAGTCCGCGAGGCCGACGCCGATGAAGGCGGCCTGCGGGGCGTCGGCAACTTCCTCTACGATCGGCTCACCGAGCGCAACTACCGCTTGCAGCGCTCGTCGATCGAGGAGTATCAGCTGCTCGATCGACAAGACGCCTTCCAGCGCAATTGGATCTGCAACTCGAGCGTCATGATCCGCGCCCAGGCCTTGCGCGGCCTGCGCATTGGCTTCCCGCAGCTCTACCAGGTAGAAGACTGGGCCCTGTGGATCCACCTCGCCCTGCGAGGCCCCTTTCTGCTCCTGCCGGAACCCCTCGTTCGCTGGCGCCGCCACACCGGGCAAGCAACCCTCAACACCGACCGCGATCGGCTGCGCACCACCTACGCGCGACTCGAGCTGCTGCTCTACTTGCTGGCCGCCGTCGACGACGCCGCCGTTCGCCGCCGAGTGGAGGCCGAGCTACCCGAAGCCCTGCA
>JBCCGX010001247.1:0-3041 GCA_039029035.1 Acidobacteriota bacterium
CAGCTTCACCGCGCAAGGGCGCTTGAGCAGGGTGTGCTCGGCCCGGTAGACCTCACCCATACCACCGCTGCCGAGCTTGTCCTTCAATTGATACTGGCCGAATTGCCGCGCCCGGAACTCGTCGCGGCGGATCGAGTGGATACGGTGCGCGGCATAGACCGAGGCTACCGCGGCGATGAACGGCATCGGCACGGGAACGCCGTAGTGGTCGGTGCTGAGCATCTGGCCCACCCGCTCGTCGGCCCGGATCACCAGGAAGTTGACCGCGTAGGGCACCAGGGCAGCCGGGACGACGATCGTCGCCGCGCGCTGCCAGGTGTTGGGCATGAAGATGCCGTAAAGCAGGATGAGGACTGCCCAACCGGTGAAATTGAGGTGCTGCACGCTGACCGTGGACGAGGCGTCACCGCGGCTCGAGTAGCCGAGCATCAGGCCGACGACGATGATCGCCATGTGGATGCCGACGACGCCGAAGACGGTCAGCTCGATCCAGCGCAGCCGCGCCAGGGGCAGCGCCACGCGGCTGACCAAGAGCGCCAAGCAGGTGATCAGGACTGCCAGAATCAGGCTACGGGCGACGAGCAGCGATCGGTCGCCGACCACCAGGTTGTGCCCGAAGGCGTAGGTGAGAGCGACCACCAGCACGGCGCAGGCGGCGCGCAAATGGCCCCGCAGAATACCGGCCGTCTCGTTGGCCAGCCGCTGTCGCGGACCCTTGACCAGGCCGACCCTCGCGTCAGACAGCGCAAGAGTCGAAACCCGTGACTCGGGAACGGGCCTATTCGCCATCGGCGAGCGCGCTCTGCGCTGCCGCCAGACGGGCGATCGGCACGCGGAAGGGGCTGCAAGAGACGTAGTCGAGCCCCACCTGGTGGAAGAAGGCGATCGACGCCGGATCGCCGCCATGCTCGCCGCAGATGCCGACTTTGAGGTCACCGCGGGCGGCGCGGCCGCGCTCGGTGGCCAGGTCTACCAGCTGGCCGACGCCCGAGGTGTCGAGGCTGGCGAAGGGATCCTCGGCGTAGATCTGTTTTTCGAGATAGAGCGGTAGAAAGGAACCGATGTCGTCGCGACTGAAGCCGCAGGCCATCTGGGTGAGATCGTTGGTGCCGAAGGAGAAAAACTCAGCTTCTTCGGCGATCTCGCCCGCAGTCAGAGCGGCTCGCGGAACCTCGATCATGGTGCCGACGAGGAACTTCAGATCGTCCACCCCGCTCTTCGCCTTCACCTCATCGGCGACCTCGAGAATGATGCGCTTCTGGTCGATCAGCTCCTTCGCATGGCCGACCAGGGGCACCATGATCTCCGGCTGGGCGTCGACCCCTTCCTGAGCCAGCTCGGCGGCGGCCTCGAGGATGGCGCGGGCCTGCATGCGGGTGATCGCCGGATGGCTCACCCCCAGGCGGCAGCCGCGGTGGCCGAGCATCGGGTTGAGCTCGTGCAACTGCGCCAGCCGGGCGCGCACCGCGGCCAGATCCTTACCCATCGATTCGGCGACCTCGCGGATCTGTTCGTCCTCCTGCGGCATGAACTCGTGCAGGGGCGGGTCGAGCAGGCGGATGGTGACCGGTAGACCTTCCATGGCTTTGAAGATGCCGCGGAAGTCCTCTTTCTGGTAGGGCAGCAGCTTGGCGACGGCGCGCTCCTGGTCTTTGGTGCTGTCGGCCAAGATCATCTCGCGCATCGCCAGGATACGCTCCTCACCGAAGAACATGTGCTCGGTGCGGCACAGGCCGATCCCCTGGGCGCCGAAGCGGCGCGCCTGCGCGGAATCTTCGGGGCTCTCGGCGTTGGTGCGCACCCCGAGGCGCTTGACTTCGTCGCACCAGCCGAGGAATGTCGACAGGCCCTCGTTCTTCTCCGCATCGACGTCGATCAGCGGCAGCTCACCGGAGTAGAGCACGCCGCGAGTGCCGTTGACGGTGACCCAATCGCCCTCACGCAAGACGGTGTCGTCGCCGTCCGGGTTGGCGATGGTGACGGTGCCAGCGTCGACGTCGATGTCGAGCGCGCCGCAGCCCACCACGCAGGTCTTGCCCCAGCCGCGGGCAACGAGGGCGGCGTGGGAGGTCATGCCGCCCTTGGCGGTGACGATGGCGGTCGCAGCGTGCATGCCGTGCACGTCTTCCGGACTGGTCTCGGCGCGGACCAGGACAACCTTTTCGCCGGTCGAGCCGAGCTCTTCGGCGCGGTCGGCAGTGAGCACGACTTTGCCCTCGGCACCGCCTGGGCCGGCGGGCAGGCCCTTGGCCAGGGGCGTCGTGCCGCGCTCGGCGTCGGGATCGACCATCGGGTGCAGCAGCTCGTCGAGCTGTGCCGGCTGGACCCGGCGGATCGCCTCTTTGCGATCGATCAAGCCTTCGCCCTCCATGTCCACCGCCATGCCGAGGGCGGCCGCGCCGTTGCGCTTGCCGGTGCGCGTCTGCAGCATCCAGAGGCGCTGCTCCTGCACGGTGAACTCGATGTCCTGCATGTCGCGGTAGCGTTCCTCCAGGCGGGCGCGGATGTCGACCAGCTGCTGGTAGGCGGCCGGCATCTCTTCTTCCAGAGTCGGCAGGTGGTTGTTGGTCTCGGTGCGGCAGTAGGCGTTGATCGCGTTCGGGTTGCGGATGCCGGCAACGACATCCTCACCCTGGGCGTTGGGCAGCCATTCGCCGTAGAACTGGTTCTCGCCGGTGGCCGGGTTGCGGGTGAAAGCGACGCCTGTTGCGGAAGTCGGGCCCATGTTGCCGAACACCATCGCCTGCACGTTGACCGCCGTGCCCCAGTGGTGGGGCAGTCCCTCGATCCGCCGGTAGCTCTTCGCGCGCTTACCGTTCCACGAGGTAAACACCGCGCCGACAGCGCCCCACAACTGCTCCATCGGGTCGTCAGGGAAGGGCTTGCCGAGCACCTCTTGTACCCGCTGGCGGAAGTCGCCACAGAGCGTCTCGAGCTCCGCGGCGGGGATGTCCGCGTCGCTGGCATAGCCGCGAGTGTGCTTCACTTCGTCCAACATCTCGTCGAGTTGCACCCGGATCCCCTGACCCTCGGCCGGCTCG
>JBCCGX010001248.1:0-3035 GCA_039029035.1 Acidobacteriota bacterium
GCGTCCCTGCAGCATGTCGAGATTCGGGTAGGAGACGATCAGGCGGGAACGGGCAGCTCCGGCCGCGATCCGCAACAGCAGGCGTTCGTTCACCACCCGTTCGTCCTGCGTGGCGAGGGGGGCGTCGAGCTGCCGGCGATAGGTGTCGAGCAGCAGTGGATCCTCGAGCGCTCGACGGGGGAAGATGCCCTCCGCCAGGCCGGGGACGAAGACGGCCTCGAAGGACAAGCCGCGGGCCTCGTCGATGGTGGCGACGAAGACCCTGCCATAGCGCCGCGCCGGAGGCTCGAGGCGGATGGCCGACAAGCGCTGTCCGAGGACTCGCCGAACCTCGTCGAGGGTCACGGGGCCGACCCGATCCATCGGTCGCAGCTCCGCCAGCACCGTCAGGACTCGCTCGGGCTGGCGCAGGACCTGGCTGGCGAGTGCCTCGATCGCCCCCAGCCACTCGCCCCACAAGGCAGCTGAGGGGAGCTCGTCGAGCTTGTCGATCACCGGTAGGGCGAAGCGCTCCAGATGGCCGAGCCTCTCGAGCCGGGCGCGTAGGCTTTGGGCCCGCGCCGCGTCCTCACCTGCCAGGTCGCGCAGCTGTAGACGCAGCTCGGCAGCCAGCCCGGCCAGCCGCTCACGCCAGCGCTCGCGGCCGCCGAACACCCGGGCATCGACCAGCAGGCGTTCCCAGCCCCGTGGCGTGCGCAGGGTGCCGGCGATCACCGGGGCATCGTCTGACTCGTTGGGCTCGGCCTCACCGATGCCCGGCTCGGGGGCGAGCTGGGCCACCTCCTCGGGCTCGAGCAAGGTCTTGAACACCAGTTGATCGCCCTCCGGCGCAACCCAGGGCACTTCGGCGGCGGGGGGAGCACCGGTGTCGTCGAGCAAGGGGACCTGGCCGAGGGAGAGATACTCGGCGAAGCGCGAGGCCGACAGGCCCTCGGTTTTGCAATCGAGTAGCGCCAGGAGCGCTCGGCCTGCCGGATCGGGTCGAATCGTGCCGCGGGTGAAATAGGCCGGAATCCCGGCTCGGCGTAAGGCTTCTTCGACCAGGGGAAGGTAGGTGCCTGGATCGCGCAGCAGGATCGCGATGTGATCAAAGCCGATGCCCGAGTGCGCCAGAGCGTGGATGCGGCGAGCGATCTCGACGCACTCCCGACCTTCGCCGGCGGCGGAAATGAGCTCGAAGCTCGTATCTTCGTCCGGCCTGTCGCTGGGCTCGTCGTCCGTCGCTCCGGCGGCTGCGAAAACGCGCCGTCGCAGTCGCTCGAGCTTGTTCTTGCGCTCGTGTGCTGCCGGCCCGTCGACATAGGTCGCCTGGACGCCCAGGATCTCCTCGAGTGCTGCCTCGCCCGGCTGGTCGCCGTGGACCAGGGTAGCGAAGGCAGCTGGCGTGCGCTGGACGAGGGCGGCCAGGAAACGGCGCTCGGCGCGATGCCGTGGGGTCGGATCGAGAATCAGGACCGGCAAGCCGAGGAGCACATGATCGCCGTGCTCGATTTCGTAGCGCGCCAGCTGATAGAGCTTGGCGTCGTCGGCCAGAGCCCAGCGGTCGAGCTCTTCTTCGTACCGCCCGAGGAGGCGATCGAGGTCTGCGCCCGGCGCCCCGGTGGCCTGCAGCATGTTGCCGTCGACCCCGTTCGCCCGCAGCTCCTGTAAGGTCGAGGCCAGGGCTCGGGCCAATCCAGGGGCTTCGGCCACCGGCGCGAAGTACTTCAGCTCCTGGCCCGCAGCGCAGAGGGAGATGGCCCGGGCTGCCAGAGCCTCGATGCCCAGGCCGCTGACCGGTGCCAGGCCCGTCTGTGCCATCGCCGGCGTCGCGAGCTCGGCCGCGAGTTGGCGGATGGTCGAGCGGTGGACGCCGAACAGTCCGCCGCCGGCCCGGCACGAGAGCCGCAGAAGATCATCTGCTGCGCCGCGACTCGACGCCAGTATCAGGGCTTCGTTGGCTTCGCCCAGAGCGTCTTCGAGCCAGCGTCTCGCCGCACGCAGGCGGTCTTCAGCGCTGGCGGCGGCGGCGAGAGTTCGTGTCGACATTTTTTTTGACCGGATCGATGGCTGGCGAGGCGGTGCGTTTCCACGTCGAGCGTACCAGCTCGGGCATCGCTAGCTCAGGGCGCGGGCTCGAAAAATGTGTATCGATTTCGGATGGGTTGCGCGCTGTCCGCAAACCTTATGAATCAGCCAGTGAGAGACTTTGGCAACGCCCGCTGGAGGCAGTCGCCAGGGTTGGCGTCATCGCCGAGAAGTAGGTCTGTTTTTCTGAGCATGGGAAATACGAATCGCTCTGGTGAGAAATATAAAATCTGAGGAGAAACGTATAGAGTTTCGAGGAGATGGCAAGTCTCCGAACAACGACCGCTGTCGCGGCCGCGTCGAGCGGTGAACCAAGTAAGGCTCAGGAGGGTCCGAGAGTGAAGAACATCGAATTGCAAACTCTTGCCAAGGGTTTCACTGCTGCTGTGGTGATGGCCCTGGCGCTACCGTCAGCGAGCGCTGCCGCTGGCTGTGACGTCCAGTTCAGGATCTGGCAGGACGGTAACAACACCTACTACAACCACGGCGAGACGATCGTCCTCCAGCGCGGCGAGAAGGGGGACCTCTACGTTCACTTCAAGAGCCGCAGCGCCTCACCCTACAGCACCTCGGCCGATCTCGGCGCACCAGCTGACTTTCGTGTTGGTAGCCATCGGCGGCGTGACGTCGATCGAGTCCTGCGCCTGGGTCGCTCCGATGCCGGCAAAGGCAAGATCGGAGTGGAGGCCATTGCCGGCGGCAAGACGGCGCTGGGTTATCGCATCACCGCCGTCGCCTCGCCGGGTCGCCTGGAGAACATTCCGCGCCAGTGCCGCACCGGGCAGGTCCACATCACTGTCGAAGGCGGCTCCAGCGGTCACACGGCGCCGCCGCCGTCCGGTGGCAATCTCTCGTCTGGCGAGGCCGCCCAGGAGCTGATCGCCGGTCTCTTTACCGGCATCCTGCGGCGTCAGCCGGCCGAAGTCGACGACAACTATCCCAACGAATGGTTCGATTGGGTGCAGGAC
>JBCCGX010001249.1:0-3032 GCA_039029035.1 Acidobacteriota bacterium
GGCCCCTACACCCTGTGGGGCCCGATCCGGGATCGCGCGGTGCTCGCCTACCTCGATCGGGTCGCCACCGACCACGCGCGCCTCTACTCCGAGCGCTACGGCTTGGAGATCGAAACGCCGATTGCCGGCGACGTGAAGTACTTCTCCGGTCGCGCCGCTTTCGTCGTCTACGCGCGCGATCAGGGTGACAACCAGATCGACTTCCATGGCAACGGCTACTTCAAGTCGCCGTCCCTGGTCGTGATGCACGGTGGCCGCGGCGACCGGCGGCAGATCGCCGCCACCCTCGTGCACGAGCTGACCCACCTCCTGAGCTGGCACCTCCTGGGCGGCTGGCGGCGCGGCGGCACGCAAATGGCCCCCTGGCTCGAAGAAGGCCTGGCCGATGACATGGCCTTCGCCTCGAGCGATCGTAAGGGCAATCTGAAAGCCGAGCCCCTGGGGCCCTCCAACCTGCGCTACGGCGAGCGCATGGGTGCCAAGCTATTCAAGCTCGAACGCCAGATCGAAGCCGGCATCGTCCCCTCGGTGGCGCAGCTACTCGACATGGACCACCAGGACTTCATGGGCGGCCCACGCGAGATCCACTACACCCTCTCTGCCCTCTGGGTTCGCTACCTACTGAGCGACCCCGACCTGGCCGAGCGCTTCCGCGCCTTCCTGCCCCTGGTCGCCCGCGGCGCCGCTGCCGATTCGACCAACCTCGTCTCCCACCTGGGTCGCGACTGGTCGCAGCTGGAAAGAGACTTCCGCGCCTGGCGCCGCCGCCAGCAGCTGCGTTTCTGAGAAATCGGGAGAGCCGCCCGGATCGACGATGCTCGGGTGAGCCTCTCGCCTCGCATCGTGGACATTTTGCCCGCGCGTCCCTGAATCAGCACGCGATTTGGTCTTTCTGACCGTAAAAATCGTCCGTGAGCCGCGTAAGATAACGATCGAGTTAGACTTGCCCGTTATTGTGCGGTCTCGATCATCGTTCCGAACCGAACAGAACCCCCGTGGGGATTTGCCACAGGCCTTCCAGAGCGACATTCGAGGCTGTAGGGATTCTCCGTTTAGCTTTCTGACCCTCCGGAGCGAAGGTGGGGATTCCCCATTTAGCTTTCTGACCCTCCGAAACGAATGCGGGGATCCCCCAATAACGAGACAAAGCGACTCGCCCGTTATGTTTGCTTGTCGAAGACCCTCTCCATCAGCGGCTCACTAGGCCAGGGGGGGCCGAGTTGGTCGCCGTCGCCGATCTCAGGACCTGGGCTTACCGTCGCTCGACGACGCCACCGCTTTGCCTCCGCCCTGCTCCAGGGTGTTGTAGCGGTCGACCGCGACTTTGTTCCACTGCTCCACTTTGCCGTCCGGCCAGTGGACCCGAACATCCACTCGTCCGGCCTTGTCGCCGAGGCCGAAGAGGAGGCGGGGGTCGTTAGCGGCGGCGAAGGAGCCGTCGGTGCGGACGCGGCGCCAGAGGGGGTCTTTGCCTTGCCGCAGGAGGGCGACGCGAGTGCCGAGCATGTCGCGCTTGGCGCTGCCGAGGAGGCGCAGGCCGACCCAGTGGCGATCCTGGCCGATGTTGTTGACCAGGATGCGGGCCGGGCCGTTGTTATTGACCAGTAGCACATCGGTGTCGCCGTCGTTGTCCAGGTCGCCGATGGCGATGGCACGGCTGACTTCGGAGAGCTCGAAGACTTTGCCAGCGGTGGCGCTGATGTCCTCGAAGCCCGTTTTGCCGCCGAGGTTGTGGAAGAGCTGGTTCTTTTCGTGGAAGGGGAAGGGGTCGCCGGCGTTGGCGAGCTCTTCGATGATCTTCACCGCGCCGTTGGCGGTCATCAGCTCCAGCCAGCCATCGTTGTCGTAGTCGAACCAGGCGGTGCCCCAACTGGTGTGGCCCCAGCTGTGGACCCCGAGGCCGGACTCGATGCTGGCGTCTTCGAACATGCCGCTGCCGTCGTTGAGAAAGAGGGTGTTGGTCTCGGCCACCAGGTGGGTCATGAAGAGGTCGTCGTCGCCATCGCCATCGAAGTCGCCGGCGTCGACCCCCATACTGGCCTCGGCCTTGCCGGCGCCGTTGACCGCGGTGCCGGCGAGCAGTGCCTCGTCGACGAAGCGGCCGCCCGCGGTCTGCAGCCACATCTGATTGGGGGTGAGGTCGTTGGCGACGTAGAAGTCGGTCTTGCCGTCGCCGTTGAAATCGGCCGCCACCACGCCGAGACTCTTGCTGTGCTCGCGCTGCATGCCGGCGGTGGCGCTGACGTCCTCGTACGTGACTTTGCCGTTCGCCCCGCGGCCGCGGTTGCGCAGCAGGCGGTCCGGCACGCCGGGGTAGGCGGTGGGGCCGCAATAGTCGCGCGCGCCGGTGGCGGTGCGGCAGACCTTGTGCTTGTCGAGGGTGAAGTCGAGGTAGTTGCCGACATAGAGGTCGAGCCAGCCGTCGCCGTCGAAATCGGCGAAGGCAGCCGGCACACTCCAGCGGTCATCGTCGGCGTTGCTCTCGGCGGTGACGTCGGCGAAGGTGTCGTCGCCCTGGTTGCGCAGTAGGCTGTTGGAGCCCAGGCGGGTGACGTAGAGGTCGGTCCAGCCGTCGTTGTCGAAGTCGCCGGCGGCGACACCGAAGCCGTAGGCCGCAGGCTCGAGGCCGCTCGCCTTGGTGACGTCGGTGAAACGCAACCGGCGGCTGCCGTCCGGCTGCACCTCCAAGTCGTTACGGTACAGGCGGTCGGTGAGCGGCAGCGGGTGGCGCGGTGGAACGACCGCTTTGGCCGGATCCGGTGCGGTGCCGAGCATACGCCCCTGGATCAGGTAGAGATCCAGGTCGCCGTCGTTGTCGTAGTCGAGCAGAGCACCGCCACCGCTGTTGATCTCGGCCATGTAGAACTCGCCCGACATGCCGTTGAAGTGCACGAAGTCGAATCCGGAGTCCGCCAGCTCGACGAACAACTCAGCAGGGATCCGTGTGTCATCTGCCAACGCGATCGAAGCGGGGCTGATCAACGTGGCGGTGAGGCCGAGCAGAAGGCGAAGGCGGGCCGTGGTGTGGGTCA
>JBCCGX010001250.1:0-3021 GCA_039029035.1 Acidobacteriota bacterium
CTACCCGTCCCGCAACGCCTCCGTCGGCTCGACCCGGAAGCCACGCAGGGCCGGTCCGGCCGTGGCCAGTAGACCGATCAACACCATCAGTGCCGTCGCAGCAGGAATGACGCCCGGGATCTCCCAGCCGCCGACCATTTCTACCGGTAGGTAGTAATCAAAGAGGAGCGCCACCAGGACGCCACCGGTCGCTCCGACAGCGAGCTGGCGCAGTGCACGCCGGAAGATGCCGGCCAGAAGGCGGGTGGGCCTGGCGCCGAGGGCGGAGCGGATGCCGATCTCGCGCCGGCGTTGGTTGACAGTGAAGGACATGAGGGCGTAAATGCCAGCGGCGGAGAGCAGGAGGACGCTGAGGGTGATGGCAAGGAGGGTGGTGGCGCCCATGTTGTTGCCGACCTCTTGCTGGCGGTAGATCTCGTCCAACGGCAGGACCTCTTCGATCCGCAGGGTCGGGTCGAGGGCGGTGGTGATGTCGCGCACCCGATCCGTCAGGCCGGCGGCTGGGTAGGTCACGCGCAGGGCGAGGCTGGCTGTTTGCATCGGCCCGGGGGGCATGGGCTGGTACAGGGTACCGTGGGTGGCGTTGGCCGGGCGATCTTCCACCACGCCGACGATCTCGTACCAGGTCACGGGCGTCGCCGGAGCCGACTCGGCCTCGGCCGCGTTGCCCCGGAGGTAGCGGATCCGGCGCCCGAGGGGATTGCCTTCACCGAAGAGCTGGGTCGAGAAGGCTCTATTGATGATCACCACGTTGCGCGCCGGCTCGAAGTCGCCGGATTCGAAGGTGCGTCCGGCGAGGAGCGGCATGCGGAAGACGTCGAAGAAGACCTCGTCCACCTGGCTGGTGCGGATCAGGTTGTTGCCGGCGAAAATGCTGTCCTCCGGCAGCGGTACGCCTTCGGCCTCGATCGTCGTCCACGGCTCCTCGCCAGGGATCGCCGTGGCGACGGTGACCGCCGAGACGCCGGGCTCGGCTTCGAGTTGGCGTACCAGCTCGGTTTGGAGCGCGGCGCTGACCGGGGTCTCCTTGTCCACCATCAGCTGGGCGGTGAGGAACTCTTCGGCGGCGAAGCCGGGGCCGAGGATGCCCTTGCGGACGGTGCCCCAGCCCATCTCGATCGCCGAAGGCAGGGCGGCCAGGGAGAGGGCGATCTGTGCCACCACCAGGGCGGTCCAGGTGCCGCCGAGCCGCACGCTGGTGCGGGCGCCGAGGGACTTCAGGCCGGCCTGCATCTGGCCGCCGGTTGCCTTGATGGCGGGGATGACGCCAGCGATCAGGGCGGCGACGACGGCGAGGGCGGCGGCGAAGAGAACGGTCGAGGGAGTGAGCTCGAAATCGATCCAGAAGGGCGCTCCGTCGTTCAGGCCTTGATTGACCGAATGCTGCAGACGTCTCAGGCCGAAACGGGTGAGCGCCAGGGCCAGGCCGGCACCGACCGCCGCCAGCACCAGCATTTCGATGAAGAGCTGGCCGACGATCCGACCGCGGCTGGCGCCCAGCACGTAGCGCGCGGCGAACTCCTCCTGGCGGGTGACCGTGCGGGCGTAGACCAGGATCGCGATGTTGGCGCAGGGCGGTACGAGAAGAAGCGCGGTGAGGAAGAGCAGGATGCGAGTCATCCAGCGCACCTCGCTTTGCTCGAAGTCGCCGGTGAAGGCGAAGGAGTAGGGCACGATGCGAGCCTGGAGCTGTTTATCGGCGTCCGCTGCCGTGGTGGAGGGCAGCAGGCCGAGGGTCGCCAGCTCAGCCTGGGCACCCTCGAGAGTGGCTCCCGGGTTGAGGCGAGCGAAGACGACGCCGAACCCCCCGCTGTCGCGCAGAGTCTCGGACCGCTCCGCCTGCAGAGCGGTCCAGAAACGGTGATTCACCGGGAAGGCGAAATCCTCCGGCATGACGCCGACCACGGTATGGGCCGTGTCGCCGAGTCGGATCGTCTGCCCGACGACCGCCGGATCGGCGAGGAAGCGCGTCTGCCATACGTCGTAGCCGATTACTACTACCGGAGCGGCATCGACGCGCTGGTCCTCGGCGAGAATCGGCCGGCCGAGCAGCGGTGCGACCCGCGCCAGCTCGAAGCCCGAGGCGGTCATCTCGGCGATAGAGACCGGCTCAGCGCGGACCGATCCTGCCCCTTCGGCCCCCGCCGCGGGGCCGCCGCCCAAGATCAGGTTGCGCTCGATGGTCTGGAAGGCGCCGATGTCTTCCACCGACTTGAGACCGTCGCGCCAGCGTTCGAAATCGGCCATCTGTGTGTTGTGCCGTCGATGCGCTTTGACGTCCCAGGTCTGTAGGGCGATCACTCGGTCGCCATCGTCCAGCGGTAGGCCGTGACCGAAGAAGAGGTCGGTCACGGCAAAGAGGACCACGCCGATGCTGATCGCGACGGTCATCGCCAGGCCGCCGACCAGGGTCAGGCCCCAGGACTTGCGCAGCATGCGGAAACCGAGCTTGATATCCAGCCAGTAGGTGTTCAGCCACGGCAGACCGCGGGCCTCGCGACCCGCCTCGCGCAACTGCGTCAACCCGCCGAGCTCCACCCGGGCCAGACGGTGAGCTTCGTCCGGCGCCATGCCCAGGCGGATCTTCTCTTCCTCCGCCATCGCCAGATGCACCGCCAGCTCGTCGTCGAAGTCGCGCTCCAGGTCGCCGGGCCGCAGGAAGCCGCGAGTGCGGGCCGCGATCATACGAAGCCAGGTTCCCATCGCTCAGCTCCCCGGCGCCGGCTCGAGTACCCGGCCGATCACGCCGGAGATGCGGGCCCAGTTCTCGACCTCGGCGTTGAGCTGTTTGCGGCCGGCCTTGGTCAGTTCGTAGAACTTCGCTCGACGATTGTTGTCCGACTTGCCCCACTCGGTCGAAATCCAGCCCTTCTGGACCAGGCGGGTCAAGCAGAGGTAGATCGTCCCTTGGTTGACCACGAGGGCGTTCTCGCCGACCTGCTCGATGCGCCGCGCGATGCCGTAGCCGTGTAGAGGTCCGAGCTGCTCCAAGGTCTTGAGCACCATCAGATCGAGGGTGCC
>JBCCGX010001251.1:0-3017 GCA_039029035.1 Acidobacteriota bacterium
ACGCTCCACCAACCGGACATCAGGTGGCCGACAGCCGCCCACCAGGCGCAAGACCAGAGCACCACGTGCGGCCGGCGCACATAGGCGTACCAGACGTAAAGGAACGTCGTGGCCAAAAGGGCGCTCGAAATGGCGGAGAACACGAGCGCCGAAGGCAGCCAAGCCATCTCACCCAAAGATCTTGGCCTCCGGTCGTTCCGAACCCATGGATGGACGGTCGACAGAGCAAATCGTCGACCACTCTGCAGGCACTACCCGGTCGGGCCTATTGCAGAGTCCCACGAATTCCACGGCGATGCAACCGACGCACCGGGCAGCGACTCAGGCCGCCGCATGGCGGACCGGTAGCCCGGCCCGGCTCGAGGGGCAGGCTCTGTTGCCGTGCATCGACGACGACTAAGCCACCTCACGGGGTGTTTGCCGCCGGCCTCTCCACTTCTAGGGTGGGGCGAGAGAAAGGAGGTCTGTCATGGAGTGGAACGAGCTCGTGCTCCTCGCGTTGGGCTGTGTCGGATTCCTGGTCGGCTTCGTCATCACCCGTGATCCATGGATGGGTCTGCCACCCGCAGCCGTCCTCATCCTGGCGGCGATGGGGTTTGTCGTCGGCTCGATCATCGGCGAGCTCAAACACCGGACAAGGGAAGGCGCCTTCCTCGGCCTGCTCCTCGGACCCGTAGGCTGGCTCATCGTCCGCCTCGAGCCCGAGCGCGACAAGGGCGCCGAGGCGCCCTCCGGCTAACCGAGAAGGAGGTGGCCATGGCTGATTATTCCACCCTGCTGGTCGAAGATGACTTACCACCGAGCCTGATGTTCACCTCGGATCGCCGGACCACCCCAACGGATAGGACCAACGCTCCGCCGCCAGGGTCGGCGCGATCCCTGCCCCACCCGGCGGCGTGGCGACATCGTCCACGCCGCGCCGTAGGCTTGGCGCAATCCGTCCGATCACCGACCCTCGATCCAGAAGGGAGCACGCCATGCGACGATCGATCCCGCGCCACGCCATCCTGACCTTGGCGGCGCTGCTGCTCGCGGCCCTCTGCGCCACCGCCGTCGCCGAGTCCACCGAGACCTCGGTCATCATGGGCAAAGAGAGCTTCCGCTCCTACTGCGCCAGCTGCCACGGCACCGAAGCACGCGGCGACGGCTCGGTGGCCGAGCATCTCCGGGTCAAGCCGGCCGACCTGACCCGCATCAGCCAGCGCAACCACGGCGAGTTCCCCGCCGACCAGGTCTTCCAGACCATCGACGGCCGCAAGCCCGCCCGCGGCCACGGCAACCGCGACATGCCGATCTGGGGTGACGCCTTCCGGCTGACCCGGGACAATCCGGACGAGGCGGCGGTGAAGGCAAAGATCAACGATCTGGTGCATTTCTTGGAGTCGATTCAGGAGGATTAGGAGGCCCTAGATGACTTTCCACCGGGCGCAGCCGTTTGGTGAAGAAACTTTCAGCCTCCCGAACGCGGCGCGGCAATCGTTGAGAAAACGTTTCGACCACAATCGCCCGGCACGCCACCTTCGGCGAAGAAAACCCAACCTGCCACACCCGGTGCAACAGCTCGGCAACAGAATTCCCAACCTGCCGCCCGCAGTTCGACGACTCGAGAGAAGAAATCCCAACCTGCCGCCCGTGGTGCGCGGGCAGCCTTGCAAATTCGCGACCTACGATCCCCGCGTGATCGGCCTCGTTCAAAAAAACTACTTGGGGCATCACCCCGGGCGACGTGATCGTTCGAAAGTTCTGTGGGACATGAGACCAGGGATCGTCCAAGGTAGGGCGCTTCGCCTGGGCAAACGAGCCGTGCGAGACCTCGTCTGAAGTCTCCTAAACGCGCCGCACGCCGTGCAACCCGTCTTTTCGGGTGCGAATCGGCGAAACCGAGAGCGAGACCTGTTCAGTGGATCCCATCCACACAATCTGCGGAAACCACCGCCAAGACACCCGAGATGGACCGTTTCCACCCCGGAGAAGTCTCCGTAGACCGTCCACTTGACCTTTTCCAGCGCAGACAAGGGCAAGTCGACCTGCTTCGCAGCGTTCCCGGCGCCAGAAAACGTACCGACGACATGCTTCGCAACATTCGCAGCGCTGGAAAACGTTCCGAGGACTGTCTTCGTGATCTTTTCCTGCACGGAACTTGTCGCTTGGTGCGACCACCCCACGCCCTCGCGCGCGCTCAAACCGTGCGCGAGAACGCGTGGCGCTTGCGGCCCAGGTAGGCGTCGAAGACCATCGCGATGTTACGCACCACGAACTGACCGGTAGGGGTGACGCGGACCCCTTCGGCTGCAAGATCGACCAGGCCATCGTCGGCTAGGGGCCCGAGGGCTTCGAGCTCGCTGGCGAAGTGGCGGCGGAAGTCGATGCCGTGGCGTTCTTCGACCTCGCCGAAGTCGAGTTGCAGGTGGCACATGAGGCGCACGATGACATCTTGCCGTAGCTCGTCTTCGGGCGTCATCACCAGGCCGCGGCAGGTGGCGAATTGGCCTGCCTGGATGGCTTCCTGGTAGCCCACCACGTCTTTGGCGTTCTGCGCGAAGCCGCCGCCGACCTGACCGATGGCGGAGGCGCCGAAGCCGACGAGATCGGTCTCGCCCCAGGTGGAGTAACCCTGGAAGTTGCGCGTGAGGCTGCGGTCGGCCAAGGCGCGGAATAGAGGGTCGCTGGGCCGGGCGAAATGATCCATGCCGATGGCAGCGTAGCCCGCTGCTTGCAGACGCTCGAAGACGGTTTCGAGCAGATCGAGCTTGGCGTCGGCCGAGGGAAGATCGGTCGCGCGGATGACTCGCTGGTGCGGCAGCAGGGTGGGCAAGTAGGCGAAGTTAAACACGGCGAGGCGTTCGGGCTGCATCGCCAGGACGCGCTCGATGGTGGCGGCGAACCCGGTGCGGGTTTGGTGCGGCAGACCGTAGATCAGGTCGACGTTGACGCTGCCGATGCCGCGCTCGTGTGCGCCGGCGACCACCGCCTCGGTCATCTCGGCGCTCTGGACACGGTTCACCGCCTGCTGCACC
>JBCCGX010001252.1:0-3007 GCA_039029035.1 Acidobacteriota bacterium
ACCGATCAATCGGTCCGGTGGGGCTTGCGCAGCACCCAGGTCGTCATGCAGCGCAGGCCTTGCACATTGACGGTCTTGATCGGGTCGACCAGCTCACCGCCGAGACGCTCCGTCGCCGCGAGCAACCGCTCCAGATCAACCAGGTAGAGCTCGTAGCCGCCCGGCTGCACGAAGCGTCCGTGACCCCGCGGAGTGACCTGATCCTCGAGGGTGATCGACGAGCCGAGCCGAGCGAAGAACAGGCCGCCCGGTGCGAGCAAGCGCCAGGCGCCATCGAGCTCGGCGTCGAAGTGATCGTGATCGCGGGCGAAGTGCAGCACGGCGTTGCAGAGCACCACGTCGGCGCAGGCATCCGGGAAGGTCGAAGCCTCCAGCGGCTCCACTCGAAACGCGTCGGCAGGGAGGTGCGGGGCGAGCTCATCTGCCAGACGGCGCACCGCATCGACCGCCCGTGGGTCGCGGTCGAGCCCCATGATCTCGTAGCCCGCCTGCATCAGGTAGACGAGATTGCGTCCATTGCCACAGCCCGCCTCGAAGATCCGCATGCCGGCGGTGATGTTGCCGCGCAGGATCTGATCGAAGAGATAGACATCGATGCGACCGAAGAGCTGTTGGATCTCTCGGCTGTCGCGCATGAGGCCTCCGCTGCGGTGTCAGTCGCCGCGGTCGATTCAGTCGCCGCGGTAGATACAGCCCGTGTTGCAGGTCTCGCGGACGACGACTTTCGACAGCCCCGGCATGGCGGGCTCGATCCGCACCCAGATCCAGCGCGCGATACTCTCGCTGGTCGGGTTCTCCAGGCCCTCGATGTCGTTGAGCAGCCGATGGTCGAGGGCCTGCTCGATGGGCTCGATGGCGCGCTTCAAGTCAGCGAAGTCCATCACCCAGCCGGTCTCGGCATCGACCTCACCCGTCACGTGCACCTCGACATAGAAGGAGTGCCCGTGCATGCGGCGGCACTTGTGGCCCTCGGGGGTCTTGGGCAGGAAATGGGCGGCCTCGAAGGTGAACGAGCGGAAGATTTCCATGGATGCCTCGAAAGGGCAGCTCAGGGGATACCCAGCAATTTGTGGGTCTGCAGGCTGAGTCGCCAATGGGGGTGGGCGAGAGTGTAACGCACCGCGAGGGTGGTGTTGTGTGCCGCGTCCGGACCGTCCATCGGCTGGAGGAAGAAATGCTCGAAGTCGAGATCGCGGAAGCGCTCCGGCTCGGCACCGGGCTGGGGAAAGACCAGCTTGAGCTCATTGCCGTGTCGCAGCACCAGATCGGCCCCCGCCTTGGGGCTGACGCAGATCCAGTCGATCCCGGGCGGTGGTTGCTGCGTGCCGTTGGTTTCCACCGCGATCTCGAAGCCGCGCTCGTGCAGTGCCTCGACCAGGGCCGAGTCCAGCTGCAGCAGGGGCTCGCCGCCGGTGCAGACGACCAGCGGCCGCCCGGGTCGGGTCGTCGGGTCGTCGCCATCGGCCGGGGGCCACTTCTCGGCCACCGCCGCCGCCAGTTGCCCGGCGGAGTCGAAGCGGCCGCCGCCCGGGCCGTCGGTGCCGAGGAAATCGGTATCGCAGAACGAGCAGGTCGCCGAGGCGCGGTCCGCCTCGCGACCCGACCAGAGATTGCACCCGGTGAAGCGACAGAAGACCGCTGGCCGGCCGCTCTGGGCGCCCTCACCTTGCAGGGTGTAGAAGATCTCTTTGACCGTGTAGGCTTGGTAAATCATTGAACCTAGGCCCGTTCCCGCTTCGCTCTCAGGCTGGTGGCTTTTCCATGTCAGCGTAACGTCCAGGGTCCGGGATGCCGTTCTCCGCGAAGCCGGCCAGGCGCAGCAGGCAGGCGTCGCAACCGCCGCAGGCCTCGCCGCGGGGCGTCGGATCGTAGCAGGAAAGGGTCAGGCCGTAGTCCACCCCCAGTTCGAGCCCGCGGCGAATGATCTCGGCCTTGCTGAGGTCGAGGAGCGGGGTGCGGATGCGCAGCGCAGCGCGACCTTCGGCAGCGGCCTCGACCCCGGCGCGGGTCGCCAGATTCGCCATCTGCTGGAAGGCGCCGATGTACTCCGGCCGGCAATCGGGGTAGCCGCTGTAGTCCACCGCGTTGACGCCGATGAAGATGTCGCAGCAATCCCGCGTCTCCGCCGCGGCGAGGGCGAAGGAGAGGAAGATCGTGTTGCGGGCGGGCACGTAGGTCACCGGGATCTCGTCGTCGCTGATTTCCTCGATCGATCGCGCCTTGGGTACGGGTAAGTCGGTGGTCAGAGCCGAGCCGCCGAAGGGGCGCAGGTCGATGTCGACCACCCGATGCTCCGCCACCTCGGCCCTCCTCGCCAGGCGGCTCGCAGCCTGCAGCTCCAGGTCATGCCGCTGGCCGTAGCGGAAGCTCAGGGCGTGGATCCGGTAGCCCTCTTCTTGGGCGATCGCCAGCACAGTGGCCGAGTCCAACCCACCGGAGAGCAGAACGATGGCCGACTCTGTTGCAGTTGTTGTCGCTGTTGTTGCTGCCGTTGTTGTCATGGTCTAGATTCCCTCAGCCCTCGGCCCAAGCACCTCAACCTCAGCTCCTCCGCCCCGGCACCTCAGTCCCGACACTTTGGGGGCCACAGGTGATTTTACGGCGACAGCGGGCTCGCGCCAGGGATCGGCAGGCCGGGGCAAGTCTCACGGTAGGGGACGTCCGGTGGCTGCGATTGTTGCCATTCGTCCAGCGTGAGATTGCGCCCCGCCACCTGGCAGGCACGTTCGATGAGCTCTTCGGGTCCCAAAGTCCACAACTCGCGGCGCCAAAGGCGGGCGGTCTTGTCGATGCTACCGGTGGCCAGGGTCTTGCCGTCGGGGCTGATGGCGAGGGCGCTCACCGGTCCCTCGTGGCCCCTCAGGTGGCCGAGGATCGAGATCGGCTGGGTGGTGAGATCCCACAGTTTCACCGTCTCGTCGGCGCTGGCAGTGGCCAGCCAGCGGCTGTCGGGAGCGAATGCGACGGCGGTGATAGCCGCCTCGTGGTCGCGTAGAGCGATCGGGGC
>JBCCGX010001253.1:0-2992 GCA_039029035.1 Acidobacteriota bacterium
CGCCCGCTGGTAGGCGTCTGCCGGCAGGCCCATCCGCTGCGCCGCCTCGGCGGCGTCGGTCATCGGCATGCGGCCCATGAAGTATTTGCGCGACAGCCCCTGGACTTCACTCTCGGCGTTGATCTGGCCGGGCACCCGCAGAACGCCGCCGGCGGGGGTACCGTCGGCCTTGAGACCGTACTTGCCCAGCATGGCCAGCACATTGCCCCACACGCAATGGGCCACCACACCACTGGTTTGCGACAGGCCGACCGAGGGGATGGCGATGGGTACGATGTCGGGGTCGGTGAGTTTGGTGGCGAGCAGACGGATGGCCTTGAGCAGGCCGTCCCGATACTTCGGTTCCGGTGCGATGCGCTCGGCGACCCGCTCGGGATCGAATTGCACGGCGCAGGCCAGCGCACGGAACGCGGCGAAGCTCTCCGGGTCGGCGAAGCGTTCGATGAACCGCGATTCGATCGCCTCGGCGTGGTGGGTGAAGATCTCGTGCGCCACGGCCAGAGCGAGGTGGGCATCCGAGCGCGGGCGGATCAGCAGAATGCGATCGATCCCCATCTTCTGCGCCATGCCCTTGGCCGTCTCGGTGACCATCACCTCCACCAGGTAGCCATCCAGATTGGGCCGCTTGATCAGGTTCTTGTAGACCGGCGGATGGGTGATCATGCCGTTCCAACCGTTCATCAAGTAGAGCCGGTTGGGACCGTTGAGGGCCTGGTCGATGGTCAGAAAAGGCCCTTCCTGGCCGGTGAGGATCTCGTTGTGGACCGCGCCGGCGTTGAGGCAGTGCTCGGCGTTGCCGGTCAGGTTGCGGACCCCCAGCAGGCGGAAGACCTCCTGCATGGCGAAGATGGTGAAGTAGTCGATCTGGCCGCTGGCATACACCAGGGAGCGCGTCGCCGCCTCACGGTGGCTCAGCATCAGGTCGGCCAGGCGCTCGATCGCCTCCTGGTAGGAGATCGTCCGGCGCATGCCGCTCGACCGATCGAGCACGCTCGGCGCGGTGTGGATGGGGTAGGCGGAGGCTTGGCGCATGGTAGAGATGCGCAGCTTGACGCAGCCGGTGGTGGGCCGCGGCTCGTCGATCTTGAATTGGGTGACCTTGACCCGCGGCGCGTAGGGGGCGAAGCTCTGGGAGCGTAAGCGACCGTCTGCTTCGTGGGTCGCGACCTCCCGTCCCATGAACGAAACCTTGCTGTCGCCGATCTCGAGGGTGCCGCTGGCGATGCCGCGGCTCGGGGTCAGGGCGAGGTCGGTGAAAACCTCCACTTGCCCGCCGTCGTCGACCCGGGCGCGGAGCTTCATCTTCTCGCCCTTGAGGGTTACCGTGAAGGTGCCTTCTCCGGCCGGCGGTGCCGCCTGACCGCTCTGGTCTGCGCCACGGAAGACGCCGCTGTCGCCGACGCCGCAATAGGAGCACGAGACTTGCCCGCTCTGGGGCACACCGCTGGCGTGCTCCGGTGTCAGGTAGCTCGGTGTCTGGCGCAGATCCGCCAACAGGCCCGCGTGCTCGATGACCGGCAACGGCGCCTCCTCTGCAGCGCGATCTGCTGTCGAGGTGGCCGTCTCTGGATGTCCGTCGCTTCCCTTCACCGTGTCCAATCCTCGGTTGGCTTGCTTCTCTGCACTGATCTGCCCGTTCCGCAGTCCCGTCGCGGGTCGCGGCTGTCGCCACAGGACGAATCCGTGCTAGATCTGCATCTGATCGAAGAGGTCTCCCTCCCGGTTCGACAGCATGGCGTGGGTCACCGCCGAGTAAATCGCGTTGGCGCCATGCGCCGCCAGGAGTGGCAGGCTGTGACGGATGATCTCGTCCGGCTCCGGCTCTTGCAGGTAGATCCAGCCGTAGCCGAGCTCGTGGTCGAGGCGTAAAGGGACGAGGAAGCCGTCCTCGAAGACCCGGGGCGTCGGCTCGCCCCGATGCACCGACTCGGCGGCCACCCGCATGGCGACGTGCTCGGCGGCGGCCTCGGCAGCTACCGCATCGTCCTCCTGGGAGCGATAGAGGAAGTATTGCTGCGGATTGCCTTCCTCTTCGAACGTTTCCAACTGGAGCACCGCCAGGGGCACCGGGCAGATCGTCGTCACCGTGCCGAGCAACCGCTCGAGAGTGGTTTCGATGGGCTCGTAGGCGTGCAGGGAAACCACGCAATCGTGGATCGCCGCCAGGTTGCGGCGGTAGCGCTCGAGCTCGACGATCTCATAGTAGGTCTTGAGCGCCGTTCGCACGGCGGTGAACAGGCGAGTCGAGGTGAGCTCCCCCTTCGGCAGGTAGCCGTCGATATCGTACTCCTGGATGACCTTCTTCTCGGGCGCCGCGCCAGGCTGGCCGGTGCGCAAGAGAATGCGTACAAAAGGATTCTCGAGCTCGCCGCGGATGGCGCGACAGACATCCAGCCCCGCATGGTCAGTCTCCATCACCACGTCGAGCAGCACAACCGCGATATTCGGCTCGGTGCGCATGATCTCCAACGCCTCCTGACCCGACATGGCGGATAGGAACTCCATCCGGCGGTCCTGAAACCGCAGGCCCTTGAGGCTCATCCTGGTGACGAGGTGGACATCCTCTTCATCATCGACGAGCAGGACGCGATGCTTCTTCGTGGGCTTCAATAAGGGGCCGGACATAGGAACCTCGCGATGCCATCGGAGTCTGAGAGTATGAAGATCAGGAGTCGCAAAGTACCATGCTGCGATCTCCCCACACAAGACTACGGCAACAAGGAGAGCGGGTTGCTCAGGGCATTCCGTCTCCACTATTTTCAGCCGTCGCGAAGGCCGCTGTGGAATTCTGCCGGCCTGTGAGGTGGGAGGTCTGTACCTCGGCAAGCTCTACGAGTGCTCGGATCTTGGCCGGATTCAGCTCGAGTGCTCGCTGCGCCAGCCGGACGGACCTTTCGACAGGCGAGGATCACGGAAGCCCTCGGCCCACGAGCGTTCGAGGTACTGCAATCCCTTTTCCCGCGCACCGAGCACCTGGTAACTCGGCGAACAG
>JBCCGX010001254.1:0-2992 GCA_039029035.1 Acidobacteriota bacterium
CACGCCGTCCTGTTGCCCGCGAGCGAAGTAGAGCCAGCCGAGCACAACGAAGCCGAGGCCCCAAAAGATGTCGATGATCGATGCATCGCGTCGAAAGAGGCTCACCACCCAGACCAAAGTCATCAGACTGATCGCGGCAGCAAGGCCGACGAGCAGAGTCTCCATGACTAGAGTCTCCATGCCTCAGGGATCCTCCCGCAGCAGTAGACGGGCCCATGGATCACCAGATTCGAGCTTGAACAGCTGGATCAACACATAGATGGCTATGGCGATATTGCCGAGGCCCATGAGCAGCACGAACCATAGAATGCGGGCCCACAAGGTCTTCTCTTTGTAGGCGATCCAGACATAGACCGTCAGAAAACCAAAGTAAGCATCGGCCAACGTCGCCTTGAACCAGGGGTCGGGCCACAGCTCGGCGGCGGCCTGGAACACGCCGCGATCCAGGCTAGCGGTGAGGGTGACCGCCAACATACCGAGCAAAATTGCGGCGAAAAGGGCGCGTAGAAAGTAGAGCATCTCTACTTCAGGGCCTTGTCTTGCAAGAAGTCCCACACTTCGCGATTGATCCTCGGAGCGGCATCGTAGTACCAATGCGTGTGGCCATCGATCTCCGTTAGATCCGCTGGCAAATCGGCCTCCACCAACACTCCGAGGGTCTGGCGGGCAACGTTGAGGGGAACGTACCAATCTTCGGTACCGACCCACATGGCGACCGGAATCTTGCGCCGCGCTCGCTTCGCCAGCGGATGGGCGGCCACTTGCAGGAAACCGGCGTGGGTGGCCACCGCGGCGTAGTACTCCGACTCCATGAGACAGAGCTGCAGCGCGAAGCTGGCACCGGCCGAGTGCCCGAAGAGATAGATCCGTTGACGGTCGACCGGCAGACCATCCGCCACCCGCTCGACCACATCGCGCAGGAAGTCCGCCCCGTCGGTCTCCGGGTGCCACATTTGCGTCTTGGCGGAGTCGGGAGCCACCAGGATGATGCCTTGCTTCTTGGCCAGGCGGCGCCACTTCTCGACCAGCGACAGGCCAGTGCGCCCCGAGCCGTGGAGGAGCAGCAGCAGCGGCCGCTCACCCTCGAGCGCGGGGGGCGTGTAGAGGTAATAGGTACGCTCTTTGCCCAGGCGATCGAACTGCTTTTTCTCGACGCCTTTGGCCAGAGTCTCGGCCGCCGACAGGCTGGCAAGGGCGGCGGCACACAACAGCCAGAGAGCTTTGTACTTCATGCTCACGAGCGTATCGCACCCTGGCTCGACGCGGCCCTACTGGCCGTTCGCCCCATGGATCGAGCCAACAGGGCCATCAGGATCCAGGCAGGCAGGCTGACCATCCCGCAAGCCGTCCACAGTACGTCGCCGCCGTAGCGATCGAGCATAGGTAGTCCGATGGCCGGCGCCAGCACCATGGCGATCGAGAACATCGCGCTGTAGATACCCATCGCCTGGGCCGTGCGTCCTGGCGCAGCGCGATGGGCGACCAAGACGTTGGAGAAAGGGAAGGCCAGCATCTCGCCCAGCGTCCAGATCGCCACGGTGAAGAGAGCGTAACCCAAGCCGTGGCCGAAGGGCAGGAGACCGAAGCCGCCGCACATCAAGAACATACCCAAGCCGACGATATGCGCGGCATTGAGGTGCTCGAGGCGTTTGATCAGCACCATCTCGAAGACCACGATCATCAGACCATTGAAGGCGAAGGTCAATCCGACCTGGCGCTCGTTCAGCCCATAGTCCGAAGTGAAGAAGAGGGGCAGAGTATAGAACGCCTGAAACAGCACCAGCGCGGTCAGAAAAGTCAGCCCCATGAGCGCCATCAGAGGGCCGTCCCTCCAGGGTGATGGCCCTCTCGCGGCAGTTTGCTCCGTCCGAGCTTCCGCGACACGAATCTCCCGCCCACCGAGAGCTCGCGCCAACCACACTGCCGCCACCCAACAGGTCAACCCTTCGCCGACGAAGATCAGACTGTAGTCGATTCCCGCCAGCAAACCGCCAACCGCTGGGCCGATGGCGATACCACCGTTGGCGGCCAAACGCATCAAGCCCATGGCCCGGGTGCGGACGTCAGGTGACGCCGCTTCGGCGACCGCTGCCATACAAGCTGGCCGGTAGGCGTCGTTGATGGCACCGGCCAGGAAGCACGCTGCCACCATCGGCACGAACGCCTGCAGCTGAGTGATGAGCAAGAAGGTGGCGCCAGCCAATACCAGGCTACCGACCTGGACGCGGACCGTTCCGACCCGGCCGGAGAGATCGCCGCCGAGGTAAGAGCCGGCAACCGAGCCAAGGCCGAAGGCGAGGAGGACCATGCTCGCCGCGGCGGTCTCGTAGCCCAGCTGGCGCACCAGGTAGAGGCTCAGGAAAGGCATCACCATGGTGCCCGCGCGATTGATCAACAGCCCGACGCAAAGTCGCCACACATCTGCTGGCAAGCCGCGGAAGGCTTCGGCATACAGCCACCCTATAGAGCGCAACATCGCGTATCGCAGCCTACCAGCTGCCAATCGACGAGCCAACGCAGTCACTCGCAGAGCATTCACTCGCGCAGTCACCGCTGCTATCGTCGATCACCGATCGACGAGCCACGACATGGAGGTGACGCTTGCGCGATGCATGGCTGCGGAGACAAACGACATGGTGGATGATCGGAACGCTCGTTGTCGCCTGCCAGGGTCCGGCGCCGGACCCCGGAGAGGTCCCTGATATGCCGGCCGCCGGAGTGCCACTGACCCTGGCCGAACAGCGAGCCCGGACGATCAGCGACCTGCACTACGACATCTCGCTGCAGATCCCGGCGGAGCGCTCAGCGGCGATCCGCGGCACGATCGTCGCGCGGTTCGCGCTTTCTTCGATCGAAGACCCGCTGGCCTTCGATTTTGCCCAGCCGGCGGAAAACGTGTTGGCGGTCGTGATCGACGGTAAACCGGTCGAGTTCGAAGTGACAAACGAGCATGTCGTCATCCCTGCCACAGGCTTGCGGACGGGCCGCAACG
>JBCCGX010001255.1:0-2991 GCA_039029035.1 Acidobacteriota bacterium
CGCGTTCAAGAACGATCGTTGGCCGGTCGTCCTTGTGGCCTGCGCCGCAGCTCCGGAAACTCGCCGGATCACTCACAGACCGCACAATCCGTGGTCAAGAAAGGCTTGTCCGTCTCGATCATCCTCCACGCTCGAACACGCTCGCTGCGTGCTCGCTCCGCAAGGACGACCTCGCGACCACAAAACGGTGTTTCGGGATGGGATTTAGACTAACTTCAGCAGGTGGCCCAGCTTGTCCCGCTTGGCTCGCAGGTAGGCGCGGCTGGAGTCGGTCGGCGGCATCTCCAGTTGGATTCGCTCGACGATCTCGAGGCCGTAGCCCTTGAGCGCGATGTACTTGCCTGGATTGTTGGTCATCAGGCGCATCTTGCGCACGCCCAGGTCGCGCAGGATCTGGCAGCCGATGCCGTAGTTGCGCTCGTCGGGGCGAAAGCCCAGCTTCTCGTTCGCCTCCACCGTGTCGTGGCCCTGCTCCTGCAGCTCATAGGCTTTCAGCTTGTTCAGCAAGCCGATGCCGCGACCCTCCTGTAGGAGGTAGAGCAGGACGCCGCTGCCGGTCTCCTGGATCTTGTCGAGCGCCGAATGGAGCTGCGGTCCGCAGTCGCAGCGCTCCGAGCCGAAGATGTCGCCAGTGAGGCACTGGCTATGCACCCGTACCAGGATGGGCTCCTCTTCGCTGATCTCGCCGGCGACGAAAGCCAGATGCTCTTCGCCGGTGACGTCGGAGACGTAGGCGTGGGCGACGAAGTCGCCGTAGGGGGTCGGTAGCTTGGGTGCCGCGACCTTGCGCACCAAGGTCTCGTTGCGCAACCGATAGCTGATCAGGTCGGAAACGCTGAGCAGCGGTAAGCCGTGCTTGAGTGCAAAGGCTTCGAGATCGGGGATCCGCGCCATGGTGCCATCGTCGTTCATGATCTCGCAGATCACCGCGCCGGGGGCGCAGCCAGCGAGAACCGCCAGGTCGATCGAAGCTTCGGTGTGCCCGGCGCGTTTGAGCACGCCGCCGGCTCGGGCACGGACCGGGAAGATATGGCCCGGACGGACGAGATCCTCGGGCTTCGTTTGCGGATCGATGGCCGTCCGCACCGTCGCGGCCCGATCTTCGGCCGAGATGCCCGTCGTGACCTTGCCTTTGGCCTCGATCGAGACGGTGAAGGCGGTGCCGAAGAGCGTCGCCTTGGAGTCTTCGACCATCAGTGGCAGGTCGAGCTCTGCGCAGCGCTCCTCGGTAAGCGAGAGGCAGACCAGGCCGCGGCCGTGGATGGCCATGAAGTTGATCGCCTCGGCGGTGATCTTGTCGGCGGCGACCACCAGATCGCCCTCGTTCTCACGATCTTCGTCATCGACGATGATCACCATCTGGCCTTCGCGGAAGGCTTCGACCACTTCGGCAACGGGCTGAAAAGATGGACGCTTTGCCATTTCGAATTGTCTCCGATTCGGAATCGGCTGGTATCGATCCGAGGCGTCTGCCAAGGACCCTTCGGCAGTGTACAGACCGCGAAGTCAAAGGGTCAAGAAGAGTCCGAAGCCGCCTGTGGCAAACTGTCAGGGCCATGTTGCGTAACTCTCCCGGAGTGCACCGTTTCGACTGCAGCCCAAAATCCTCGATAGCGGGTCCGATTCCGGTCCCTGTGCCGGGTGTGCCGCCGCTGCTTCTGGTGCTTGCCGGAGCCTCGATGCTGCTCGGCTGCGCCGAAGCCCCGCCGTTCGATGCGGCGGCCCATCTGCGAAGTCAGTCGGCGCCGCGGCTCGACGCAGAAGCCGCGGCGCGCCTCGAGATTCCCTTCGAGCTCTCACCAGAGCTCCTGGCCGGAGTGGACGGGCTGTCGGGGCTGCGGGGCGACGATCGTCAGCGGGCGCAGCAGATCGTCGATCTGATCTTCGGCCCCCTCGGCCTCGAGTACGCCCGCTATCCAACCCGCACCGCCGAGGAGACCCTGCGCGATCGCGAGGGCAACTGCCTGTCGTTCGTCAATCTCTTTCTCGCCCTGGCGCGTCCCAAGGGCCTCACCCCGATCTATGTCGAAGCGGTCGATCGCCAGGGCTGGAGCTATCGGCAAGGCATGGTGGTCAGCCACGGCCACATCGTCGCCGGGTTGATGGTCGATGGCGAGCTCGAGACCTACGATTTCCTGCCCTACCGGCCCAAGGCCTACCGCGATCTACGGCCGCTTTCCGATCGCCGGGCGTTGGCTCACTTCTACAACAACCTCGGCGCCGAAGCGCTCTTGGCTGAAGACCCGGCAGCGGCGGAGAAGCAGCTCGCGTTGGTCCAGGCGGTCGATCCGGAGTTCGTCAGTGGCCTCAACAACCTGGGGCTCGCACGGGCGCGTCTCGGACGGTTCGACGAGGCCCGTGTGGCGTACCGTCGCGGGCTCGATCTGGAGCCCCGAAACATCGCGCTGTTGACCAATCTGGCGCGCCTCCATCAGCAGCAAGGCGAAGAGGACGCAGCCGAAACCTTGCTGGCCCGAGTCGATGCCAGTCGCCAGGCGAGCCCCTTCTTCTATGTCTATCGCGGCGAGCAGGCCCTCGCTCGCGGCGACCACCAGGAGGCCTTGACTCATTTGCGCGAAGCGCTGCGCCGCGACAGTGAGATTCCCGAAGTCCATCTCGGTCTGGTCAATCTCTATCTGGCCCTGGGCGAGCTGCGTCGGGCCCGGCACCATCTCCGGAGGGTCGAGAAGCTTGACCCGAGCCACCCGGAAGCCGAGGGCTATCGCCAGTTGCTGGCGGAGAGCCCGCCTTGAAAGGTCTTGCCTGGAAGCACCTTGCCTGGAAGTGGCGTGCCGTGGGACGACTTGGAGTCAGGCGCCGATTCGCCGTCAGGCTGGCTGTTGCGGCCTGGATGGCCGCGGGCGGAATGGCCGCGAGCGAGACGGCAGCAGCTCAGGTCGTCCAAGAGACCGCTGAAGTGATCCTGGTCGAGGTGCCGGTGCACGTCACGACACGCGAGGGACAGCCGGTGCGCGGCCTGACAGCGGCAGA
>JBCCGX010001256.1:0-2990 GCA_039029035.1 Acidobacteriota bacterium
CACCGGCGCCATCGGATGGGCCACCGCGCCGGCTTCCCAGGGCGCCTTGCCGATCGTGACCTCGGCCGCCAGCAGATCGTTACCGCCGTTCTCCAGATCGTCGATCAACGCCCGCACGATCGGCCCGGCCGCATCGCTGCGCACGAAGGGCGCGACAGTATCCGGACCACGCACGGTGCGGAACGGTGTACGAGCGATCTTGGCAGCGTAGAGGAAGAGGTCTCGGTTCTCCGGCCACAGCGTGTCGTCGACCCGTTCGTAGGGTGCCAGGGTGCTCTCGCCGAGCTCGATCAGGAAGGCCGGCGCCCCCAGGGCACCGTAGACCCAACCGTCGGCCGTACCCGTCATCTGGTAGACGATGGCGTGGCTCTGGCCGTGGGGATAGCCGTTGAGGAAGGCCAGCTTGCTGCCGATGTCGACCAGCGCCGTCTGGTTGGGCGGCGGTGCCGGCGTCCAGGCCCAGGGCGAGCCGATGACCTCGAACGGACTGTGCAGCTGGATGAACAGGCCGGTGGTGTCGTCGGGGTCGGCGATCCCCAACTGCGAGTCGATCACCGCCGCGATCTGACTCTGCAGCGCCGCCACTTCGGGTTCCGAAGCCGGCGAGGGGCCATGGTAGTAGGAGCTGCAGGGTTGGTCCGAACCGGCGCGCTCGTCCAGAGCCTGATCCCACTCGTGGTCGAAGTTGCGATTCATGTCGACCCCGTAGGTCGCGCTGTCGCCGAACGTCTGGGTGCCGAAGGGCAGAGCGCAGCCTGCATCGAGAGAGATATTGGCGTTCTTGCGCCAGAACCAGGGAGCGCCGCTCTCGGCACCGAACTCGACCAGGCGATGGCCATCGGGATTGGTCGTCGGGACGATCCAGATCTCGTGCTGATCGACCAGCCAAGTGACGTCGGGATCGGTACCGTAGCCCGCCGTCAACTCATCGAGGAAGCGCAGCGTCACCTCGGTGGTGGTGATCTCGGCCGCGTGCAGGCCCGCCATGAGAAAGAAGACCGGCTTGGGCCCGGGGTTCGAGCGCAGGGTGACTCTAGCCGCCAACAGATCGTCACCCGCCAGGTCACCCGGTCCCGGCCAGGCGACCCCGCCGACGCTCTTGGCGTAGCTGTCACCGTAGTCGACGACCTCGACGATATCCGGATAGGCGATGGCCGCGGCTACGAGATCGGCATAGATCTGATCGACCGTGCGATAACCGCCGAAGAACGTCTGAGCTGCCGCTGGGCCGGCGATGCACAGCAAGGTCGACAAACCGGCGAGTCCTAGGATCAGATATCGCCAAGAAAGGCGCAACGAGGTCGAGATCGGCATCATGTGGATGAACTCCTTGGTGAGGCGGCTCGTCACAACTCGCGCAGAGCCGTGTCGAGCACGAGCGAACCATGTGCGGATAAATGCGGTCGGGTCGACCGCTATGGAGGCCCTTATCTGCAACAGCGACAACGGGCGAGAAATAGGATCACGTTTCTCACCGGGTCAGCCACTTTGCACACCGACGGACACGAGCGGCAGGCGGGCGTAGCCAGGCGGCCTGGCACCACTCTCTCGTCCATATGACCTGGCGCTAAGACCGAGCGCGGGTCAGTGCCAGCTAGCCGCCTTCGGTGATCCCGACAATGGCGTGCTTGTAGATCATGGTCTCGTATGGACCATTGGCCACGACGACCACATAGCGATCAAATCGGCGGATTCGACCCTTGATCGCCTTGCCGTCGACCAGGGCGAAGGCGAGCACCGTGCCCTCTTTGAGACATCCGAACAGGAAGCTGTCCTGGATGTTGATCGGCCCACTGCGCGGCCTTTTCTCGCGCTCGTGGGACCCGGCGAAGCGTGGTCTCTCCGGTTCCATCGTCGTCACACTCATCCCTTCGACTCCGGTGCGGTCAGCGCACCTCTGGCCTCAAAATTGTCGTCATGCCCCATCGTTTCCAAGTGCTGCCCCCAGCTCGGCCTATCGTATCTGCAAACGGTCGGGTGTCAAACCCTGTAGGACGATTCTGTCAAACAACTCGAGTGATACCATCCGCAAAACACCGTTTCATGGCAGAGGGCAGCGCAATTTTCGGGCTTCGAGGATGGCCAGATGCAGCGATGTCGGGCAGGCCCTACAGCGACAACGGGGCCCCTCAATGACATCAACGATCTTCATCAGCCACTCGTGTAAGGATCACGAGACTGGCCCTCCCGCCGGCCTCCCACCCGACGAGATCACCGCCCGCGCCGAGCGCCTGAGTTTCGCTCGTAAGCTGCGCGACGAGGTCCGCACCGGCTTGCTGACGATCGACGGACTCGAGGTCTTCCTCGACGTGCGCGGCGGGCTGACTGCGGGCGATGTCTGGCAGGACGGGCTGCACCAAAATCTGCGCTCGTGCGCTGGCGCGGTCCTCCTGCTGAGCCCAGAGGCCCTGGAGTCCGATTGGGTTCTCAAGGAGGCCACGATCCTCAGCTGGCGGGTCTTCCTCGGCGAGCGCCTGGTGCTGGTGCCGGTACTCCTAGGAGTCTCGCGCAACGATCTCGTGGCGCGAGGCTTCGGCGCCATCAGCCTCGATGCCATCCAGTGGATCGAAGTGGCGGATGCCTCGGACGCCGAGCGCCGCAGCGCCGTGCAGCAGATCGTCGCCGCCCTCGAGCCGGTGGCGAGCTTCGGCGTGCGCAGCGATCGATCGATCTGGAGGTCGACCGCCGAGCGCTGGCTGATCGAGACCGCGCGGCAATTGAAGCTCGCTGTGCCCGAAGGCTACGACGAGACCTACCAGACCCAGATGTACCGTGCTCTCGGGGTCGAAGCGCAGGATCGCGACCGCGATGGTGACGACCCTTACCAGAACATCGCCACCTTCCTCTTGACCTCCGATGCACTCTCGATTCTGCAGCTGTTGGGCGAGGTTCCGACGGACAGCACTCTGCAGCGCGATACCCTGAGCAAGAAGGTCCTGCCCTTGTGGGTCGAGGCCCTGGCCGCCGCTCAACTGCCGCAGGCGGCGCGC
>JBCCGX010001257.1:0-2989 GCA_039029035.1 Acidobacteriota bacterium
ACTCTTCGTCCATGAAGGGGTAGCCAAAGCTACCGGATTCGCGCTTCGTCATCAGCTACTCTTCGTCCATGAAGGGGTAGCCAAAGCTACCGGATTCGCGCTTCGTCATCAGCTACTCTTCGTCCATGAAGGGGTACCGATAATCGGTCGGCGGGACGAAGGTCTCCTTGATCGACCGCTGGGAGGTCCAGCGCAGGAGATTGAACACCGAGCCCGCCTTGTCGTTGGTGCCCGAGGCCCGAGCGCCGCCGAAGGGCTGCTGGCCGACGACGGCGCCGGTCGGCTTGTCGTTGATGTAGAAGTTGCCTGCCGCGTGGCGTAGGGCCTTCGACATCTCGACGATCGCCGAACGGTCGTCGGCGAAGACGGCGCCGGTCAAGGCGTAAGGGCTGGTGGTGTCGCACAGCTCCAGAGCCCCGTCGAGATCTGAGTCGTCGTAGACGTGGATCGTCAAGATCGGACCAAAGAGCTCCTCACGCATGGTCTCGTAATGCGGATCCTCGGCCACGATGACCGTCGGCTCGATGAAGTAGCCGGTCGAGTCGTCGGCGCCGCCGCCGCACAGGATCTCCGCCTCGCTGGCGTCCCGTGCCCGCTCGATGGCGCCGGCATGCTTGCCGAAAGCACGAGCATCGATCACCGCCGCCATGAAGTTCCGGAAGTCGACCGGCGAGCCCATAGCGATCGACCCTACCTGTTCCTTCAGACCCGCTGACACCTTGGGCCACAGCGAGCGCGGAATGTAGGCGCGCGACGCGGCCGAGCATTTCTGCCCCTGGTACTCGAAGCTCCCGCGCACCAGTGCGGTGACCAGAGCATCAACGCTCGACGAAGGGTGAGCGAAGACGAAATCCTTGCCGCCGGTCTCGCCGACGATACGTGGATAGGAGCGATAGGCGGTGATGTTGTCGCCGATCGTGCGCCACATCGCCTGGAAAGTGCCGGTGGAACCGGTGAAGTGGATGCCGGCCAGTTGCGGGCTGGCCAGCACCGGATCACCGACCGCCGCTCCAGGCCCGGGCAGGAAGTTGATCACACCCGGCGGCAGCCCGGCAGCTTCCAACAACCGCATCAGGTAATAGCTCGAAAGGACCGATGTGGAGGCCGGCTTCCACAGCGCGACATTGCCCATGATCGCCGGCGCAGTCGGCAGATTGCCCGAGATCGAAGTGAAGTTGAACGGCGCCACGGCGAAAACGAAGCCTTCGAGAGCGCGGTACTCGCAGGTATCCCACAGGCCACTCACCGAAGCCGGCTGCTCGGTGTAGAGCTGGCGCATGAAATCGACGTTGAAGCGCCAGAAGTCGATCAACTCGCAAGCCGAGTCGATCTCGGCCTGAAAGACCGTCTTCGACTGGTTGAGCATCGTCGCCGCGTTGACCGTATCGCGCCACGGCCCGGCGAGCAGGTCGGCGGCCTTCAAGAAGACGGCGGCGCGGTCTTCCCAGGCCATCTCCGACCAATCCTTCCACGCCTCTTGCGACGCTGCGACGGCCTGTTCGACTTCCCCAGGGCCGGCTTGATGGAACTCCGCCAGCACGTGGGAGTGGTCGTGGGGACAGACCGCCGTTTGCGTGCGGCCGGTACGCACTTCCTGACCGCCAATCACGAGAGGAATCTCGATCTTCTCACCCAGCATGTCGCCGAGGCGTTTCTTCAGCGAGGCCTTTTCCGGTGAGCCGGGGCCATACGCACGGACCGGTTCGTTGACCGGAGTTGGGACCTGAACGATTCCGTTGGGCATCGAGCTCGTGCTCCTTTGAACTTCTAGGAAAGCGCCGCGAGATGGGCGCGGGTTGCCAAGACTTAGAGTTTGCAGGCGTGCCAGGCGAAGAGAGCGAAACCGACAATCATCGCCAGCCCGCCGAGAGGCGTGACCGCGCCGAGCCAGCGCGGTCCGCCGAGAGCCAGGACCGCTACGGTCCCGCTGAACACCAGGCTACCGGCGATCAAGCACCAGGCAGCGGCGTCGAAACCACGCCGGGCGTCGTGCAGTCCGGCGAGGCCGATGGCGATCAGGCCGAAACCGGCGTAGATGAAGTAGCGCGCCGCGGTCTCCCACAGAGCCAGCGCATCGGCGTCGAGCCGAGCCTTCAGACCATGGGCTCCAAAGGCTCCGGCGATTACCGACAGGGCACACCAAGCGGCGCCGCAAGCGATCCAGTATTGGGCCAGCTAAATCTCTCCCAGGCGACGGACCGAGGTGACCTTCGATCGATCGATGACCAGGTGATTGTGCTTCTTCCAGGTACCGAACTTGGCAGCACTCTGCACGTAGTCTTCTTTCGACCGCCCGTCGTCGCCGTCGCGATGCACATCGACGTCGAGCAGGATGACCTTCTCTTCGTCCATGTCGTCGCACCGACCGACGAAGATCTCAGGCCCCTCGGTATCGACCACCACGGTAATCCCGTGGAGCTCGTGTTTGTTCTGGTGAAACGTTCCCATCGGCTCAGGCGCAGTGTTCGGCGAACGCCTGGGTCAAATCTTCAGCCAGGGACTCGAGGGTTTGCCCCTCGATTCGGTGCCGCGGGATGAAGTGCACCAACTGCCCGTCCTTGAACAGGGCCATGGAGGGGCTCGACGGCGGAATCTGGGGCATGGCACCACGGGCTTGGGCCGTCGCCTCGGCGTCCTGGCCGGCGAAAACAGTACCCAATCGATCCGGCTTGTTATCACTCTGCAAGGCCAAGCGCACACCGGGGCGGGCCATGCCGGCGGCACAACCGCAGACCGAGTTGATCACCAACAGCGCTGTGCCTTCCTTCTGGTCCATCCACTGATCGACGGCGTCTGCGCTCGTGAGCTCCTCGAAGCCTGCGGCGACCAGCTCCTCGCGCATCGGTTTGACGAGTAACGGGCTATACATAGGAAACCTCCTGAATTGGCGAATGGGGTCGGCTGAAGGACCTCAGCCAACAACTAGTCTATGCCACAATCAGCGCCGGTTCCAGCAAAGCCAAACCGCTTCCTGCCGCGTCGTTGGCGC
>JBCCGX010001258.1:0-2987 GCA_039029035.1 Acidobacteriota bacterium
GCGAGCGCCTGGAGATCGCGCGTCAGGCCGCGGCTCAGCGCCACGTAGTGGTTGGCGCCGCGGAAGGTCTCCACCGCCGGCCGCGGCCGGTCGGTGGGCAGCTCGAGGCTCGAGATCCCGTCGAGCTGCCGCCGCCAGTAGGCGAGCTGCGCCTCCAGCGCCTCCCCCTCGAGCCACCGCCGTTGCCAGACGCTGTAATCGGCGTACTGCACCGGCAGCTCGGACAGGCGCGGCGCTTCGCCCGCTGACCCCGCCCGGTAGAGCTCGACGAGCTCCCGAATCATCACCTCCGCCGACCAGCCGTCGGACACGATGTGGTGGATGGTGAGCAGGAGCACGTGCTGCTCGCGCTGCGCCGACGATCCGGCGGCCGGCGCACCGTCGAGCCGCAGGGCGCGCACGCGCAGCACAGGGCCGCGCTCCAGGTCGAAAGGCTGCCGGATCTCCTCGCCGATCAGCCGCTGCAGCTCACGCTCCCGGCACTCCGCGAGGAGGCCTGTCAAGTCGGCCACCGGCAGACTCAGGGTCAGAGACGGTGCGATGACCTGAAGCGGCCGGCCGCCGCGATCTTCGAAGGTGGTGCGCAGGGACTCCTGCCGGCGCACGAGCTGGTTCAGGCAGCGCAGCGTCAAGGCAGGGTCGAGGGGTCCCCGAAGCCGCAACACCGACGGCATGTTGTAGAAGGCGCTGCCCGGCTCCAGCTGATCCAGAAACCACAGACGCTCCTGGGCGAAAGACAGCGGCCAGGCGGCCTGCTCCCCGTCGCGCGCGACCGGCTCCAGGGGCGGCGCCGCCAGCGCGAGATCCGTCGACCGCGCCGCCGTCACCTGGGCGGCAACCGCCTCGACCGTCGGCGCCTCGAACAGCCGCTTGAGGGGTAGCTCGACTCCGAAGGTCTCGCGCACCCGCGACGTCACCTGGGTGGCCAGCAACGAATGACCCCCGAGCTCGAAGAAGCTGTCGCTCACGCCCACCCGATCGAGGTCGAGCACCTCGCTCCAGATCCCAGCCACCACCTCCTCCTGCGGTGTGCGCGGCGCCACATACTCCGACTCCGCCTGCCACCGCGGCGCGGGCAGCGACCGCCGATCGAGCTTGCCGTTGGGGGTCAGAGGCAGAGCGTCGAGAAAGAGGAACGCCGATGGCACCATATGCTCCGGCAGCTGGTCCGCCAGCAGACCGCGCAGCTCCAATACTGCGGGCTGCGGCTCCTGCGACAGCACGTAAGCCACCAGCCGTTGATCGCGCGACGGCGGCACTCGATGCGGGATCACCACCGCCGCTTCGATCCCGGGCTGCCGCGCCAGCACCGATTCGATCTCTCCCGGCTCGATGCGGAAACCCCGGATCTTCACCTGGTGGTCGATGCGCCCCACAAAGTCCAGGTCGCCGTCCGCCAGATGACGGGCCAGGTCACCGCTGCGATAGAGCCGCCTGCCGGCGCCCCACGGATTCGGCACGAAGCGCTCCGCCGTCCATCTCGGACGTCCCAGGTAACCGCGGGTCAGGCCCGCGCCGCCGACGCAAATCTCCCCGGCGACCCCGAGCGGCACTGGTTGGCCATAGCGGTCGAGCAGGTAGATCGTAAGGTCGGAGATCGGACCGCCGAGAGGGCTGCGGCCAGCGTGATCGGCGTCCGAGTGCGACAGCGAACGGCAGCTCACGTGCACCGTCGTCTCGGTGATGCCGTACATGTTGACCAGCCGTGGCCCGCGACCGCCGGCGGTTCCGTCGCCGTGGCGCGCGAACCACGGCTTCAGACTCCCGATCTCCAAAGCCTCGCCACCGAAGATCACCCGCCGCAAGGTCAGCCCAGCCTCTTGTACGAACGGAATCAGTTGACGGAACGCTGACGGCGTTTGATTCAACACCGTAACCCTCTGTCGGCGGACCAGCTCATGGAATGTATGCGGCGATCGGCTCACCCAATAGGGCACCACCACCAAACGACCGCCGTGGGCCAGCGCTCCCCAGATCTCCCACACCGAAAAGTCGAACGCAGCGGAGTGGAAGAAGCTCCAGACGTCGCGCTCGTCGAAGTCGAACCAGGGCCGGGTGGCGGTCAACAGGCGCACCACGTTACGGTGCGAGATCGGCACCCCCTTGGGGAGCCCCGTCGAGCCGGAGGTGTAGATCACGTAGGCGAGATGATCCGCCGCGCCGACCTTCGGGGGACGGTGCCGCGACGAGGCGACGAGCGCCGCCTGTTCGAGCCAGACGGTACGGGCAGCGGTCTCGGGAAGCTTCGGCAGCAGGCTTTCCTGGCTCACCAGCAGCGCCGCGCCGGCGTCCTCCAGAAGGAAGGCCAGCCGCTCGCGGGGATAGGACAGGTCCAGCGGCAGGTAGGCGGCGCCAGCCTTCAAAATACCCAGAAGCGCCACCGCCAGCTCGGGGGAACGTTCGAGGCAGACTCCCACCAGGGTCTCGGCGGTCGTGGCGCCCAGATCCCGCAGGTGGTGGGCCAGCCGGTTCGCCCGCTCGTCGAGCTCGCGGTAGCTGAGCTGCTCTACGGCGCCGTCCGAGCGCTCGCAGATCACCGCCACGGCGTCGGGAGTCCGGTCTGCTTGCGCCTCCACCAGTTGGTGGATTGTGAGCGGTGAGTCCGGCACCTCGCAGGCCGGGGCGTTCCACTCCACCAGCAGCTGCTGGCGCTCGGCGGCATTCAAGAGAGGCAGCTCGAGAGGTCGGGTGTCGGCCGATATCGCCGACAGCAGGACCTCGAAACGCCGCCAAAGGCGCTGTATCGTGGTGGCATCGAAGAGGTCGCGGCGATACTCCAGCGTACCTTCGAGGCTCGATTCGCCTTGCGCCAGCATCAGGGTGAGATCGAACTTCGCCGTGCCGCTGTCCACCGCCACCGGCTCGAGGCGCAGACCGGGAAGCTCCAACGCCTCCTCCGGCTGGTTTTGCAGGCCGAACATCACCTGGAACAGCGGCGTGCTCGACAGGTCGCGCTCCGGCTCCAACTCCTCCACCAGCGCTTCGAA
>JBCCGX010001259.1:0-2975 GCA_039029035.1 Acidobacteriota bacterium
GACCACCGGCAAGGCGGGCAAGAACGCCTTCGGTGTTTTCGTCGCCGAAGACGAGATCACCAACCTCCTCTTCCCCGGCAACCAGGGCTCCTCGGCCGACTCCTTCGACTTCGAAACCACCGATGCCGTGCTGCGCTACCGCCGCGACCTGCCGCGCAACTCCGCTCTCGGCATGCTCTTCACCCACCGGCAGGGCGGCGGCTACTCCAATCTCCTGGCCGGCGTCGACGGCCTGATCCGCTTCAGCGAATCGGACACCCTGGAGTTCCAATACCTACGCTCGGAGACCGAGTACCCTAACGCTATCGCCGCCGACTTCGATCAGCCCACCGGCACTTTTGACGACGACGCCCTCAAGCTTGTCTTCATCCACAACGACCGCGATTGGCGCTGGTGGGCTTTGTACGAGGACCTGGGCGAGGGCTTTCGCGCCGACATGGGATTCATCCCACGGGTCGGCATCCGCCACGGTCGGACCGGCGTGCGTCGCACCTGGTGGGGCGAGAGAGACGACTGGTTCACCGAAATCCAGGTCGCCGGCAACCTCGACCGAGTGGAGGATCAGGGCGGCCGCCGCCTGGAGCAGACCTACGAGACTTGGGCCAGGGTTCGCGGCCCCAAGCAGAGTTTCGCCGAGCTGCGCCTGTTGACCCGCGATCGGTTCTTCGACGGTGTCGAGTTCACCGAAGAGCAGGTTTCTTCCTTCCTCAACGTCCAACCCACTGGCAGGCTATCTCTCGACCTACGGAGTCGATTCGGCGATCAAGTCGACTTCGCCAACACCCAGCCCGGCGAAATCCTCGTCCTCGAGCCCGGCATCCGCCTCGATTTCGGCAAGCACCTACGCACTCGCCTGTCGCACGAATTCCGCCGCCTCGATGTCGATGGCGGCACTCTCTTCGAGGCCAACCTCACCCAGGCGCGCTTCCTCTACCAGCTCAACCTACGCACCTTCTTCCGCGCCATCTTCCAGCTCACCGACATCACCCGCGAGCCTTCTCTCTTCGTCGACTCCGACGATATCGAGCCAGAGACCGAGCAGCTCTTCAGCCAACTCCTCTTCTCCTACAAAGTCAACCCGCGTACCGTGCTCTTCCTCGGCTACTCCGACAACTACCGCGGCGATCAAGACGTTGGCCTGACCCAGGAAAATCGGGCGTTGTTCTTGAAAATTGGCTATGCCTGGGTCCTGTAAACGGTCCATCGATCAGGCTCTGAGCCTTAGAAAGCTGGGGATCAGCCGTGCTTACGGGCCAGGATCTGAAGCTGCTCGACCCCGAGATAGCCATAGTGCCGAGACCAGTAGAGCAAGGCGGCACTTTCCGCAAAACCCACCTGGCGCAACTGGTCGAGAAGGTCCCAACCGAAATGGTAGTAGCAGAGAACTCCCTCGGCCGTGCGCGGGTCGGGGTGATACTCCGGCTCCAGCAGGTGTTCGACCCGGCCGCTCGGCGTCACCCGTGCGCGGGTCAGGGTCTCGGCCCCGTTGTGAAATGGCACGGTGAGGAGGAGCAAGCCGGCAGGGGCCAGGCAACGCAGGCACTCCCTCAGGGCTCGGGTGTAGTCGGGTATGTGCTCGAGAATCTCCAGCGCGACGATGTGATCGAATCGACCGTCGTCGAAGGTCAGCCGGGTCAGATCCTCATTGCGGATGCCGAAGCTATTCGTCGCGCCAAAGCAGATCTCCTGGCCAAAGTACTCGCTGCCGACGACGTTTGGGTAACGCGCAACCAGCCGATCGTAGAAAGGTCCCGAGTGCTCCGGCACATAGATCGTGCCGACCTCGGACAGCCGGCAATGCTCTTCGAGGAGATGGATCGTCGCCCGCAACCTGTTCTTCAGGTGACAATGCCTGCAGATGAGCTCCTCGCGCCAGTTCGGTAGGACGATCTCCCCGCTGGCATCATGGGAGAACCCATACCCGACCGAGAACTCCGTCGCTCGATCGCAGACGTGACAATAGCCCGCCAGGCTGAGATCCTCCTGCGACGCAGCGAGCTCCCGCTCCGTCAGCCAGCGCTCTCGATAGGTGTCTGCGAATTCCGCCGCATGGGCGAGGTACTCCTCGTAAGACGCGACGACCGAGACCTCGAGGGCGGGCGCTCCGACTCGTTGCTGGCTGGTTCGCATCGCTATGATCTGCTGGATCCCGCCGGGTGCCGATGAGGCTTCTCTCGATCGGCAAGGCCATTTCCAGACCGGTCTCCATCTATAGGTGGATATTTCCGTCACTGCGTAAGACCGCCCGGGGGCCGTTCAACCGACGGGCTCATACTCGAACCGGAACCCGTGGTTGGTGAAAACCGCCGGCATGGTGAAGCAGTATAGAGCAGCGGAGCCTTGTAAATCGCCAGTAAAAGGCCGCGGCCCCTCGAAACGCGGCGGTCTTCAAGGCGTACCCTGAGGCAGCGCAACGAACCTGTCGATCCACCCGCCGAGGAGGTCGGACCATGCCGAAGCTCAACCGCCGCGATGCGATGATCCGGATGGGTCTGGGAACCGCTGGGCTTCTGTGGGGGCGAACGGGGGCCCAGGCGGCGCTGCCGGCTCTAGGTGACCTCGCCGAGCGCTTCCGCAAAGTCCCGCGAGACGGGATCTACGACGTCGCCGCGGCGGCGATTCGCGCCGGTGCGGGTTACAAGGATCTCATCGGCGCAGCGTTTCTCGCCGGGATCAACGACGTGCGACCGCGCAGCGTCGGCGGCAAGCTGCACTGCGTGATGATGGTCGATTCGGCGCTGCAACTGAGCGCGGCAGCGCCGACCGAAGAGGCCTGGCTGGCGGCTCTGTGGAGCGTCGACGACTTCAAAAATTCCCAGGCACGGGACGAGAGCGAAGGCGGCTGGGTGCTGCCGCCGGCGCCGGAGGTACGCTTCACCAGTGCAGCCGAGGCCCGGCGCGAGTTGGTGGCCGCGATGGATGCCTGGGATACCGAGCGCGCCGATCGAGCCATCACCGGGCTCCTCCCCTTCCAC
>JBCCGX010001260.1:0-2972 GCA_039029035.1 Acidobacteriota bacterium
CGCCGCCCGACCTTCCGAGACCTTGATCTCACACGCCACGTCCGGACCGCCGGTATCTTCGATGAAGCGGGCGATGCCTTGCTCTACCTTGCGTACGATGTGGGGCAGAGCGTCGTCCGCCGCCCCATCTGCCAGCGGGTTGTAGAGGTTGGGGTAGACCGGATGCTCGACGACGTGCACCAGATCGAGCTGGGTGCCGTCCGGCTCCGGACTCGCTGCAAGCTGCTTGGCCACCCGCAGGGCCAGCTTGGAGTGCTCGGAAAAGTCGATCGGTACCGTGATCCGCTGCGGCCAGTTGTCGCGGATCGGCGTGCTGTGCTCACTCACTGTCAGCACCGGACAAGGCGCGGAGCGCACCACCTCCTCCGCCACGCTGCCGAGCAGAAAGCGGCGGAATCCAAGCCGGCCGTGGGTTCCCATGACGATCAGGTCGGCGCCCTGAGCCTTCGCCGCATCGAGGATCGCCGGCGCCGCGACGTGGGACTGCTCGATGTGGAGCCGGACCGCCACGTCGCCGAGATCGATCGCGGCGAGTAGCTCGGTCATCTCCTCTGAGCAGCGCGCCTTCTGGCGCGCATAGAGGTTCTGCCACTCGGGCATTTGGTACACCAGGCTGTAGGGATCCTCCTCGTGCGACATCACGACGTGGAGGAAGTGCAGCTCCGCCTGGTGTAGCCGCGCCAAAACGACGGCCTGGGTCAAAGCCACCTCGGCGCAAGCGGAGAAATCGGTCGGAATCAGGATCTTGTCGATTTTTAGGTGCATCACGGTCTCCCGGCAGAGAGCGGTTGTCTCGCACCCCCAGTCTGGCCTTGCGGAGCCCGCCCGACAACGGTCCGCCGGGCGGGCAGGTCATGCGGCGGCGGGTGGGCGGGCCATCCTTCGGCGTGGGGCCGGGCTACCGCCCGCCCGGGTGTACGCCGAGAGTGCTGCCGCTGGACGGGGAAATTCAGCAGCTCGGCACGCCGGCGCTCTCAGGGCCCGCGATCTCTGATGGCCGTCGAGGGGAGCTGTCTCAGGGCCTGGCAGCCAGCCTATCGAGCCACCGGTCCAGGACCTGCTCGATCGCCGGGAAAGTCAGCGGCTTGGCGACGAAATCGTCCATCCCGGCGGCCAGGCAACGCTCTCGGTCGCGATCGGAGGCATGGGCGGTGAGGGCGACCAGAGGGGTCACCCGATTGAGCCGGTCGCGGCGGATCTCGCCGGCGGCCGCGTAGCCGTCCATCTTCGGCATCTCGCAATCGAGGAAGATCAGGTCGAAGCGACCTTCGGCCGCCGCGGCCACCGCCTCGACACCGTCGGCAGCGATCACGACCTCGGCGCCCAATTGCTCGAGCATTCGCGAGGCGACAATGGCGTTGATCCTATTGTCCTCGGCGAGGAGGATGCGCCGGCCAGAGCCGCGGACAACGGCGGCCTGGGGTGCGGTGCGGGGTGTACGGTCGAGCGGGTCGCGGGGCGCCTCGGTGACATCGACCGCCGCGGCGACCTCGAGCCAGAAGGTACTGCCGACCCCTTCTTCGCTGTCGACCCCGAGCTCGCCCTCCATCTGCTCGACCAGGCGCTGGACGATGGCCAGGCCGAGGCCGGTGCCACCGAAGCGCCGCGTGGTCGACGAATCGGCCTGGGCAAAGGCCTCGAAGATGCGCGATCGCGCCGCCTCGCTCAGGCCGATGCCGGTGTCTTCGACCGCCAGACGCAGCACCCCCGCGTCGTTCCCGGCGCGCTCCCCTGCGTCGTTCCCGGCGCGCTCCCCTGCGTCGTTCCCGGCGCGCTTCCCTGCGTCGTTCCCGGCGCGCTTCCCTGCGTCGTACCCGGCACGCAGCACGACCCGCCCTTCCTCGGTGAACTTGACCGCGTTGCTGGTCAGATTGACCAAGATCTGGCGCAGGCGGGTGGGATCGCCGATCAGCCTCTCGGGCAGACTCGGCGGCAGATCCACGGTGAGCTCCAAGCCCTGGCGCCGGGCCGACTCGGCGAGCAGCTCGGCGACATCCCGGCAGAGCTCCTCCGGGGAGAAGGCGATCGCCTCCAGCTCCACCTTGCCGGCCTCGATCTTCGAGAAGTCGAGCACCTTGCCGACCACGTCGAGCAGGGTCGCCGCCGAGCGACGGACGATGTCGACCAGCTCGCGTCCTTCGTCGTCGAGGGTCTTGCGTTCGATCAGCTCGATGACGCCGATGATGCCGTTCAGCGGCGTGCGGATCTCGTGGCTCATGCGCGACAGGAACTCGCTCTTGGCGCGGTTGGCGCCCTGGGCTTCGAGGGTGGCCGTGGCCAGCGCCTCGGTGCGCTGCATGACCTCCCGATCGAGGTTCTCCACCAGCTCGTGCAGGCGCTGCGCCATCGTCTCGCGCTCGCCGAGGGCCGTCTCGGCCGCCGCCCGCGCCTGCTCCAGGATCATGACGAGAAGGAAAAGGGCGATCGCAGCGGCCAGCGAGGCGGCAATGGCGTAGCCGATGGGGGCGAAGCCTTCGATCTGCCGCAGCAGGGGGTAGTCGAGCTCGTGCACGGCGGCCAGGCCGAAGAGGATGGCGACGATCGTCGCACCGGAGGTGCCTTCCTGCTGCCGGAGTCGCCAGAAGCGGTAGCTCGTCAGGCCGTAGGCGGCCGCCAACAGCAAAGCCCCGGGCAGCTCGACCTGGGTGAAGCTCAGAGACAATCGGGGCGCCAGGGCGACCCAAACCAGGAACGGCGTCGCCAGCGCCACAGCCGGGACGAAAGCGCGGCGCCCCCGGGTGAACGCCCAACAGCCCGCCAGCATGAGGGTGGCATTGGTCACCAGGAAGACCTGTTGGACCGCCCAATTGCCCGTCGAGCCGCCGTGCTGGACGCTCCACCAACCGGACATCAGGTGGCCGACAGCCGCCCACCAGGCGCAAGACCAGAGCACCACGTGCGGCCGGCGCACATAGGCGTACCAGACGTAAAGGAACGTCGTGGCCAAAAGGGCGCTCGAAATGGCGGAGAAC
>JBCCGX010001261.1:0-2969 GCA_039029035.1 Acidobacteriota bacterium
CTTTGAGCTTCAACCTGGCCGAGGGCAGTTATGACAGCGCGCGCCAGGTTCGCTCGGTGAGTGCGGTCGCTCGGATGCGGCCCGGCGTCGAGATCGAACAGGTGCGCCAGGAGCTCGATGCGATCGCCGCTGATCTGGTCAACGACCATCCCGACACCAACACGGGCTGGGGCGTCCGTGCCACCGGGATGCACGAGCAGTTGGTGGGGGAGGTGCGGCCGGTGCTGCTATCGCTGTTCGGCGCGGTGGCGCTGCTGCTGCTGATCGCCTGCGCCAACCTGGCCAATCTGACCCTGGCCCGGCTGGCCTCCCGCCGGCGCGAGATCGCCGTCCGCACGGCGATCGGCGCGGCTCGGCGCCAGCTTGTACGCCAGCTACTGGGTGAGAGCTTCCTGCTGGCCCTCGCCGGTGGCGTTGTCGGTCTCGCTTTGTCGCTCTTCGGCCTCCGTCTGGTGCGCAGTCTGCCGGCGGAGATGCTGCCGCGCCTGCACGAGGTGGAGATCGGCGGTTGGGTCATCGCGTTCAACTTCGGCGTCTGCCTGGCCGCGGCGCTGACCTTCGGCCTGGTGCCGGCGCTGCGCGCCTGTCGGCCGAGGGCGGCGGACCACCTGCGCCACAAAGCGACCTCGTCTGTTGCCTCACAGCGGGTGTTCGGGGGCCTGGTGATCGCTCAGGTGGCGCTGGCGTTGGTGCTGGTGGTCGGCGCTGGCTTGATGACGCGGAGCTTCGTCCGATTGAGTCAGGTCGATCCGGGCTTCGATCCCGACGGCGTGCTGGCGGCGACCATTTACCTGCCGCGAGCAAAGTACACCGAGCAGCACCAGCGGCGGACGTTCTACGGCACGATGCTGGCCGAGCTCGAGGCCGTGCCCGGCGTCGAATCGGCGGCTGCGATCACCACCCTGCCGATGTCGCAGGTGGGTACCGATTTCGACCTGCCCTTCGAGATCGACGGCCGGCCGCCCGCCGCCAAGGGCGAGGAGCCCCGAGCCGACTTCCGCCTCACGACGCCGGATTACTTCCAGACCCTGAAGATCCCGCTGCGCGGCCGGGCGTTCAATGAACACGACCGCGAGGATTCGGCCCCGGTGATGCTGATCAACGACACTATGGCGCGGCGCTACTTCTCCGGCGAGGATCCGATCGGCCGTTTCATGACCATGCCGATGGGTGGCCGGCGCGAAGTGGTCGGCGTGGTGGACGATCTCAAGCATTATGGTCTCGATCGCGCCGCGCGGCCGGAGATCTACTTGCCCTACGGCCAACTGGCCTTCGCCGGCCTGACGGTCGTGGCGCGGACCCAGGGCGATCCCGCTAGTTTCAGGCAATCGATGAACCGCGCCGTCCAGGCGGCCGATCCGGGGCAGGCGATCTACCGCATGAACACGCTGCGCGAGCTGCTCGACCGGGTGCTTTTCTTACCCCGGCTCAACATGGTCATTCTTGGGCTGTTCGCTGCCTGTGCCTGCCTTTTGGTGGCCGTCGGCATCTATGGTGTGATGTCGTCGCTGGTTGCGCAGCGTACGCAGGAGATCGGTGTCCGCATCGCCCTCGGCGCCGGGCACGGTGAGGTGATGTGGATGGTGCTGCGCCGTGGCCTGGCCCTGACTGCTGGCGGTCTTGCCTTCGGCCTGCTGGCCTCCGCAGCGCTCACCCGCCTCATTGGCTCGCAGCTCTTTCAGGTCGACCCTCTGGACCCGATCGTCCTCGCCGTGGCCTGTGCCGCCTTCGTGGCCCTGGCGCTGGCGGCCAACGCCGTGCCGACGGCACGAGCGATGCGGGTCGATCCCGTGACCGCCTTGACGACGGACTAGTCAACGATCTCAGAGCTTGTAGTTCCAGTCGATCCGTAGGCGGTTGCCGTCCTCGCCGGTGGTGATGGCCTCGGCGAGGAACAGACGGAGGACGAGGTTCTGGCCCGGGCCGAGGTCTTTGACGAAGCGCAGCTCGTGGCCTTTCAGGTCGCTGGCCCGGGTCTGGGTCGCCGAGCCCCAGCGTACCCAGTCGTCCCCGGCGTAGGACGAGCTCACGGCCAGAGCCTCGATGTGGGCGTAGGTGTACACGGCCTGCCAGCCGCGGCCGGAGTTGAACTTCAAGGAGCCGATGTAGGCGTCGACCTCGTCACGCAACGCCTCGTCCTGCGGTGTTTCGCTGGCCGGGTAGCTTTCACCGTTGTGTATGGCGTCGACGCCGAAAGTCCATGGGCCGACGCCGGCTTGTAGGCTGAGGACCCAGAGCTGGTAGTCGCGCGTGCCGTTGCCGCGCAGCAGCCGTGCGGCGTCCGGATCGTCGGGGTCGGCGTCGATGTCGAGCAGCCCGCCAGAGATCGTGAACCGGCTCTTGCGGAAAACGAGCTGCGCCAGACCGAGATGGCCGGCGACGTCTTGCATCCCCGCCGGTAGGGCGAAGTAGCCGCCGTTGACCTCGAAGGCGTTTTCGCCGCGCTTCATCGCGTAGCCCAGGGCCAAGCCGACAGGGGTGACGTCGTCGTCCCAGACGAATTCGTTCTGCTTCCAGAAAGGCAGGCTGTTGCGGCCGATCCAACCCCAGCCTCGATCGAGCTGGCCCTTGGCGAACCATTTGTCGAAGTTGAGGTCGGCGTCGCCAGTGTCGTTGTCGTCGAAATCTATGAGCGTGATGTGGGGTGACTGCTGCGAGTCGTCCGAGCCGCTGCGCAGGCGGAGACCGAAGGAGAGGTGGTCGCTGGCGGCGTAGTCGAGCCCCAGGCGCGCCCGGATCCGCAACCGCGTGCGATCGTCGCGCTCGCTGCCGTCGGCCCGACGTGAGTCGAAGTCGGTCTCCAGGCGGACGCGGACGTCGCCGTAGATCTCGAGGCCATCTTTTTCGAAGATCGCTGCCTGGCCGGCGGCGGCGCACAGCCAGCTGGCCGCAACGGCCGGAAGTACGTGTGTCCAAGGAAGGGTTTGCCGGGGCTGCATGGTGTCCTGCCTTCTGATCGTCGTGAAGCC
>JBCCGX010001262.1:0-2954 GCA_039029035.1 Acidobacteriota bacterium
CCTGGCGAGTCGAGCGGACGGCTTCTTTACGCAGCTTGTTGATTTTCATGTGAGGATCCCTTGGGTTGAAGTGTTCTGCCCAGAGATTATCAGAGGTCGAGGGGGCTCGACGGAAAATCGGCGCCGAACGCAGCGATGGCGTCTTGGCTGCCGGCGTCGCAGTCGCCGGCGTCTCAACCGAACAGCGGGTCGTCGTCGTTGTCGACGAAGACTTGCTTCTCGGCCGGAGTGGCGGCTTGGATAGCTGGCAGCGAGGTGGCGACGAGGACCTGAATGGAGTCAGCGTGGTGTTGCTCGACCTGGCTCAGCAACTGGACGACGGCCTCGAAGTCGCGCAAGACCATCTCTTCCTTGCCCGGCGAGTCGATCAGGAGCAGGCCGGGATGGGCGCCGTACTCGAGGTCCTCGGCCGTGGCGATGGCCAAGGCGAGGTAGAAGGCGAGCACGAAGCGCACCTTCTCGCCCGGGGTGAGCTCTTCGAAACTGTAGCTCTTGCCGTTCTGCAGCACCTTGGGTTTGAGCTGGGCGTCAAAGTGAATGTCTTCGAGGCCGGGGAAGCCGATCGTAGTGCAGTATTCTTGCACCCGGCGGGCGAACTCGCGCTTCATGCGCTCGTTGGCTTCGGCGTGCTGGGTACGCAGGTGCCGCACGATGGCGTCGAGAGCCTGCTTGCGCTGCAAGAGGTCGGCGATGCTCGAATCGTCATCGTCGCCCGAGACCATGCGGGTGGCGTTCTCGCGCCGTGCCTCGAGGCGGCCGAGGTAGCGGGTCTCGAGCTCGATCTCGCGGTCGAGCTCGGCGGTGCCCTGGTGGGCGGAGCGCAGCTGCGCCTGCAGGTGGCTCTTGAGCTGAGCGCTCTGGCTGGCGCGGAACTCGAGCTCCTCGAGGTCGGCGCGGCGCCCCTCGATCCGTTTGCGCTGCGCCGCCAACGCCGCCTGGGCCTCGGCCACCCGGCGCTCGAGCACGGCGCCCATGGCCTCGGCGTCGAGCTCCGGCATGTCTTCGTGGCACAGAACGCAGCGGCCGGTTTGGGGTTCCGGGTGGCGCTGGCGCTCGGCGATCTGGGTTTCGCACACCGGGCAGCTCTCGGGCTCAATAGCAGCGAGGGCTCGTTGGCTGGCCAGGGCGGCTTGGAGGTCCTGCGCCCGGCGCTCGGCGGTGCGCAGGTCACGCTCGGCACGACGCAAGTGGCTGGCGGTCTGCTGGCGCATGTCGTCGAAGGCGACGAGCTTCTCGGTGACCTCGCCGAGGCGTTGATCCAGATCGTTCGAAGTGGCGCGCACGAAGAGGGCGGTGCGCTCGACCTTGAGCTCGTCGATGTAGCGCTCGAGCTTGTCGATCTCATCGTCGAGGCTGGCGAGATCAGGCATCTCGAAGGCTTCTTCGAGACGGCGGTGGTAACGCTCTTCCTTGGCCAGTCGGTTCTCGACGTGGGCGCGCCGTGCCTCGACGGCAAAGAAGGCATCGATACCGCGCACCCCGAGCAGCATGCCGACCACCTTCATGAACAGATTGCCGTAAGGGATGCCGTCGGTGACCAGGGCGCTGTAGCCGAGGTCCTGGTTGATGTACATACCGCGAAAGTAGGCGCGGTAGGAGGTTGTCGAGTCGAGCAGGGCGTCGGAATCCTTGCGCGAGGCCTTTTGGGTGCCCATCAGAGGACGCAGGCCGAAGGCCTGGTTGAAGAAGGCCTCGAGCTGCTGCTGCATCTGCTTGGCGTTGCGAAACTCGACCAGCACTTCGGCCCCTTGCAGCGGGGCGAAGGCGGTGCTCGGATCCGTGTCGTCTCCGGCCTGGTTCTCAGGCAGGCGGACGAGCCTCCCCTTGGGGCGTTTGCGCTTGTCGACCGCCAAGGCGTGCAGGACGCCGTCGAGCTCGAACAAAAGGTCGACTTCGGAGATCCAGGCGTCGACGTCTTTCTTGAGCTCGTTTTTGCCGGTGAGGCAAAAGTGGATCAGCTTGAGGATCGAGGACTTGCCTTTGTCGTTGCCGGCACGCAGCACGTTGACCCCCGGGTGGAAGCGAAAGTCGCCGTGCTTCTCGCCGCGAAAGGCGAGGCGGCAGAGGGTCAGCTGGGTACGGCGCTCCCGACGTTGCTCCAGAACGTGCTCGAGGCCCTCGAGGTAGCCGTGCAAGTCGGCCGCGGAGATGTCGCGTAGCGAGTTGCCCAAGGCCTGGTGCAGGCGGTCGATCTCGCTCATAAGGGCTCCAAGAAAGTCATGTGGAAAAGATGGGCCAGGAGATCGTCTTCGAGGGCGATCTGCTCGTCTCGGCGATACGCTTCGAAACGTTGATACGCCTCCTGCAGGTAGGCATCCAGGCTCGGCGCACCTTGGGCCTGTAGCAGGGCGGTGGGGAGCACGTCGCGTAACAGCTGGCAGCTCTCCTTCCAAGAAGCGAGGCTGCTGGCCGGGAAGGCCGGACTGTCGAGCCAGGCGGCGCCGCGTTGGGTGAGGCGGAACCTCAAGTCGCCTGCGGCAAGGGGCTCGATGCGCAGCAGGCCACGGCAGCCCAGGAAGGCGAACGCGTCGTCGTGACGCTGCCAGGATCCGGGATCGAAGGGGCGCAGCAGGGCCTGGCGATGGCGTCTTCGGCGCCCCGCACCGAGCAGGCGACGGATGCCAGCCGCGAGGTGCGGCAGCGGGGTCGCGGTGTCGCCGCGGTGATTCTCCAGCAGATCCAAAGCCAAGTAGGCCAGATCGATCGGATGGCGCACCAGGTGATCCAACAACAACAGACGGCGCTCACCGTCGATCTGGTACGTCGCCGCTCTCGCCCCGGTGTCCTCGCCGCTGTTCGGTGCACCGACTTGGTGCACGATGAGCAGCAGACGCAGGGCGTCCTGGGCGACGGGGCGCTCGGTCTCTGTCTGGCTTGCCGTGTCCATGTCCGCGGTCGATGAATTCCTGCAAGGGAAGTCGGCCATTATACGCCGCAGGCGGCTCGAGGACAGC
>JBCCGX010001263.1:0-2953 GCA_039029035.1 Acidobacteriota bacterium
AACGGGCGCCGCGAGCTGAGGATCGAGAGCCGAAGCGAGTCGGATGACTGGCGCGAGAACGCCCGCGCAACGGTGCGGCGTGGATCCGCTGAGCACGCTCCAGCGGTGGTCGATCTGCAAGGGATCACGGAGCGGCTCGCGCCTGAGGAGCCCGATGGCGATGCGGCGGCCGACTTCTATCTCGGCCCGCGCTGGCGGAGCATCGAGCAAGAGCTCTGGCGCGGTGAGGCCGAGGTGCTGACCCGCCTCACCCTGGCTGAGGAATTCGCCGGCGATTTCGACGATCTGCCGCTCCACCCGGCGCTACTCGATTGGGCGACGGGCTTTGTTCGGGCTCTGCGCCAAGAGCTATTTCTACCGGTGAGCTACCAGCGGGCAACCATCCACGGGCCGCTCTCGAGAGAGGTCTACAGTCACGTCCACAGTCTCGACGAGCTCGGACAGGAGGGCGAGAGTCTGGCGTGCGATCTGGATGTCCTGGATGATGACGGTCGGGTGCGGCTGGAGGTCGGGGGCTTCGTCTTGCGCCGGGCGAGTACCGAGGTGACCCAGGGCGCTGGCGCTGAGGACCAAGGGCTTCTTTCTGGAGCCTTTCACGAGGGCATTCGACCGCATGAAGGCGCCGAGGTTTTCGAGCACTTGCTCTCGCCGACAGTGACCTCGGCACAGGTGCTCGTGTCGGTACGCGATTTCGAACCGTGGCTTAAGCATGCGCGCGAGGTCTCGCGCCAGCGCCTGCTCGAGGAGGTGAGCAAGCTTCAAGGGCGACGCGCACGGCATACACGTCCGCCGCTCGCGACCGAGTACGCTGCGCCGCGCAACGAGCTGGAAACCGAGCTTTGTGAGCTCTGGGCCGAGCTCATCGGCCTCGACCGGGTCGGTATCCACGACGGTTTCTTCGAGCTCGGCGGTGACTCGCTCCTGGCGACCCAGTGGATTGCCTTGGTCAAGGAACGGTACGGTGTCGAGCTCTCGTTGCGCTCGATCTTCGAGGTCTCGAGCGTGGCCCGTCAGGCCCAGTTGTTGACCGAGCTCCGATCGCGGCCAGACCAAGGCGGCCGCGCCGAGGCGACCATCGAGCGCCAAGAGGGGCCGGGACCGTTCCCACTCTCTTTCCATCAGCGTCAGATTTGGCTCTACGAGCAGCTGCGTCCCGGCACGCCGAGCTACAACGTGCCAGCGGTGTTGCGCCTCGCCGGGCCCCTGCGGGTCGACCTCCTCGAAGCCGCCGTCGGCGTTTTGGTCGCGCGTCAAGACGAGCTCCGGGCGACCTTCGGTCAGCACGAAGGCAATCCGGTCCAGACCCTCTCGGCCGAGGGCGCGGCCGAGGTGCAACGGATCGACTTGACGGACGTCGCTCCCGAGGCGCGCGAGGTGATCGCCGAGGCCGAGATCGAGCGCGAGATCGTTCGACCCTTCGATCTCGGCCGCGGACCGTTGCTGCGTACGGCCCTCTTACAGCTCGGTGCCGAGGACCACCTCCTGGTGATCGTCTTCCACCACCTGGTGGGTGATCATTTTTCGCAACAGATCCTGATCCGCGAGCTCGTCGCCTTCTACCGCGCGGGCTTCGAAGGCCACGCTGTTGCCGACGAGGATCTCGGGAAGCTGACCTTGCGTTACGTCGACTACGCTGTCTGGCAAGACCAGCGCACGGGGCGTGACACGATGCGCGAGCAACTTGCCTACTGGACGAGCCGCATGGCCGGTGCCCCGGATGGCCTCGCCTTGACGACGGATTTCCCCCGGCCTCCGGTCAAGGGATTTCGTGGCGAGTCGGTCGAGCTCGATCTGGCGCCCGAGCTCGGTCCGCGGCTCCAGGAGCTTGCCACGCAACGAGGCGTGACGCCCTTCATGGTGCTGGTCGGTGCCTACTTCCTCTTGCTCCATCAGCACACGGGGCAAGACGATCTGCTCGTCGGCTCACCCATCACCGGCCGCAACGCGCCAGGCACCCAGGATCTCATCGGGCTCTTTGCCGCAGTGGTTGTGCTGCGTTTGCAGTTGGCAGGCAATCCAACCCTGGAGCAGGTGCTCGAGCAGGTGAGCGAGGTGGCTCTCGCAGCGTACGACCATCCGGAGCTGCCCTTCGAGGAGCTGGTTGCGGAGCTCGGCGTGGAGCGCGACCTGAGCCGCTCGCCGATCTTCCAGACGATGTTCATTCTGCAACGCGATCCCCACGCTCTGCCGAGCCTGCCGGAGCTGGAGATCCGCCCCTGGCGTAACGAGCGGGGCACCTCGAAATACGATCTGACGCTTTTCGTCTTCGAGGGGGCCGAGCCGGGGAGCTTGCGTGGAGCCGTCTTCGAATACGACCCCGGGCTCTTTGCCAAGCGTCGGATCGAGGCCATGGCCCGCGACTACCTGCGCTGTATCGAGCTCCTCGTCACCGATGTCGAGCTGGATCTGGCACAGGCAATCGAGCGGTTGCGCCGCCATGGCCGACGGGAGCGCGCCCGTGAGCGCAAGCTGCCGAAATCTCTGCCCATCGGGCAGGCTGCCGAGAGAGTGGCGCTGGCCGTCACCGCAAACACCTCCAGGGAGAAACCCGCGTGAGAGCCGCCAAGATCCGCAAGTCTCTGCCCAAGAAAGCCATCGTGCCTCGGCGGCGAGCCGTTGCCTTGACCGGGGCCGAACATGTGCGCTTCGAGCCCTTGTCGGAGGGCGCCGAGCTGCCCGTCGTGGCCCGCCCGACGACCGAGGGGGTCGATCTCCGCGTTTGGCTGAACGGCCACCGCGAGGAAGTCCACCGGCACCAGCTGCGTGCCGGCGGCGTGCTCTTCCGCGGTTTCGCCATCACCGATATCGAAGAATTCGGGCACGTTGTGCGTGAGTTTTCGGCTGAAGACCCAGCGCTCTATCGCGACGCCACGACGCCGCGCCGCGCTGTGCAGGGGAATATCTACACCTCGACCGAGTACCCGGCCGATCAGAGTATCTTCTTCCACAGCGA
>JBCCGX010001264.1:0-2952 GCA_039029035.1 Acidobacteriota bacterium
TCCCACGGCTTGCGGGTGACATCGTAACCGGCGACCGCAGCGCGGCCGCTGGTCGCCGAGGCCAGAGTGGTCAGGATGCGTACGGTGGTCGATTTGCCAGCACCGTTGGGGCCCAGGAGGGCGAAGATCTCACCCGCGGCGACAGTGAAGGAGATGCCGGTCAGCGCCTCGATCCCACCTGGGTAGGTCTTGCGCAGGTCGGAAACCTCGATCGCTGAGGCTGTCTCGTCGGCTGTCGATCCGCTCATGATTGCTGAAGCATTCGGCTGCTGAAGATCAAGGGGTAAGCGCGGTGGTGAAGGCGGCGAGAAAGTACCGTGGAAGAGTGCTTCGAGAGGACGGTGGCGCTGAAGACCGTGCCGCGGAAGACCGAGGGTGAGGCCACCGAACCGAGGGGCGTCGCGAGAGCGAGGCGCTCAAGCAAGGATCCATGGCGCAGGGTGTCGCTAGCCGCGAGAAACGTCTTGCCTTTAGCTCTTGCGGCCCATCAAGCGCACCAGCTGCTCGGGCGACTGGCTGGCCGCCGAGCGCTGCATGCTCTCGATACCGCGCGGCCGGTCGGCCTGGTGACCAGCTGTCTCTTCCAGCCGGCGCCGGGCCTGATCGAGCCGGCGCCGTAGCTCCTGCACGCCGCGCAGAGTGTCTCGCCGGCTGATCACTCCGACCAGCTTGTCGTTGTCGATCACCGGGAGCAGCGGGAAGTTGGTGGCGAGGAAGTGGTTGGACACGCCGAAAATGTCCATGTTGGGTTGACACGAGACTTTGACCTCGGACTGGAAGTCCCGCACCGTCCCGCCCTCCAAATCGTCGTCGTAGGCGATGTTGGACAGGCTACGCAGGCAGTCTTTCTCGGTCAGGATGCCCAGCACCTGGCCGTTGTCGTCGACCACCGGCGCGGCGGCGAAATGGTTCTCCAACAGCTTGGCCATCGACTCGAAGAGATCGTCCTCGGGAGAGAAGGTGAGAACGGTCGTCGTCATGCAGTCGCTAGCGGTGGGTAAGACCACGTCGTACATCTGGATCTCCAAGTCCGGATTCAGGTCCTATGCCTCATCGTAGCTCAAACTGGGGGCGACGCCAAGCGTCTGGCACGTCAATTGCTGAGTCGGGTCGGCATGAACAGAGAAAGCTACAACATCGTGCTGGTCAAATCGGAGTCAGCGAGCTCCGATCTCTCCCACCGGATGCAGGCGGCGGACGCCGGCTTGCCGGATCTCTCGATCTACTGCTCGAGCTCGCCCGAAACCACTCGGGCATTACTCGATCTCGGTGGCATCGACGCCGCCATTTGCCAGATCGCTCCCGGGTCACCCCGCGACATGGAAGCCTTGAAAATGGTTCAGGAGGTGGCGCCGGACATCGCCATCGTCGCGGTGGCCGCATCGCGCGACCACTCCCTGGCGCCGTGGATCCTGGAAAACGGCGCTCAAGATTGTCTGTTCGAGGACGAGATCTCGAGCCTGCTCTTGCTGCGCTCGCTGAAATACGCCGTCGAGCGTAAGCGCTCCGAAGCCACTCTGAAGCGGCTGGCGCAATACGATCCAGTCACCGGCCTGCTCAACCAGGAGGCTTTCGAAAGGCTGTTGAGTCGCTGGTTTTACCGCGCCGGTCGCAGCGGACGCGATGCGTTCGCCTTGCTGGTGCTCGAATCGCGCGAGCTCGCTGAGGCGCTCGAATACAGCCGGCGGTTCAGCGAAGAAGTCCTGCGGGTCGCGGCGCGCCGGGTGCAGCGTGCCGCCCGGCCAGGGGATGCACTGGCGGTGCTCGACGGCCAGCGCTTCGCTCTGCTCTTGCCGGCGATCGTCCGGCTGGCGCCCGGTCGCGAGGCGGCGCACCGGATCGCCGAGCAGTTGGCGCAGCCGATGACGGTGCAGCAGCAGCCGATCAAGCTCGACTTGCGGTGGAACGTGCTGCCGTTCTCGTCCGGCTTCCGCGATGCGCGGGCGATGCTGCAGGCAACGATCGATGGACTGAATGGGTCCGACGCCCGTCTCGAGCGGCCAGCCTCGGCTCTGGGGGCCGAACCGGCGGCCTGAGGCTGTCGGCTGAGCCCCGGGACGAAGGTGTCACGCGGGTGTGTCTTGACATGTCAGGACACGCTTGACACGGCCTCGACAGGGTCAGTCATTCGCCGTGCGCAGCGGCGCTCGACGGCGACCAGGCCGAGGAGGAGGGCGACGAGCACCCCGCGCAGTTGGCCTTCGCTGAGGCCGGTGATCAGCCAGTTGCTGACTTCGCTCTCGAAGGTGGCGTCGGCCCGATGCAAGGTCTCCAGCCGCGTCCGTTCGGCCGGCGGTAGGGCCTTGCCGGTGCGCTCCAGGGCGTGGGGGAAGTAGCGTTCGAGAATCAGGTTCTCCCGGTATGCGACGGTGGCGAGGTGGCGTTCTTCGGCGGCGTCCGTGGCCTCTCCGGCACGTTGCGACAAGCGTTCGCGATAGAACAGGTGGGTGCCCATTTCGGAGACGAAGGGGGCTTTGTGCGGCGGGTAGCGTCGGTGGAGCCGGTGGTACCAGGATTTGCCGGCTACCTCGGCCAGGACGCGGGCTGCCTCGTCGGCCAACTCGCGGTCAGCAAGAGCCAGCTGGCGCCGATCGAGGCGCGAGCGGAAGAGGCCGATCTCCGAGTCTCGGTAGCGATGGCCGTACTCGCTCATCCGCGTGTCCAGCCCCCTGCCCAGGTAGGCCAGGCCGGGAAGCCGGTCGGCATAGGCGTCGATCCTGTGCGGCGTGTTGGCGGCACAGAGCAGGAGCAGCAGGACCTCGATCGCAGCGAGGCGAGCCGCGAGGCGCAGGGACTTCGGGTCGATGCCGGCAGTGAGGTTCGAGGTGCGAGTGATCTGCCAGAGCAGCAGCTGTATGAGCACCGCGGCTCCGGCGTTGAGGGTGATGTCACCGAAATCGAAGTAGCGCTTCGGAGTGAGCCACTGGATGATCTCGTCCAGCGTGCCGACGA
>JBCCGX010001265.1:0-2950 GCA_039029035.1 Acidobacteriota bacterium
GCCGTGGTTCTTCTCTTCAGGTGTGTTTTTGATCCTGTCGATTCAAGCTTTGGAAAAGGGCAAGCGCCTGCTGGCTTCCAGAATGGCGGAAAGAGGCTGCTGACAGCCCGGCGTCGCCGCACGCTGCCAGGGCCGTCACAGTCTTTGCCAGGCCCGTTGCCGCTGCCCCGGGAGTGCTTGCTCCCTGCGTTTGCGGTTAGGCGGAGGGAAGGGGATCAGCCCTGCGAGCAGGTCGAGAAGGCGGTGGTGTCGACGACGGTGGCTGCCGTCTCGCCAAGGGTGTTCGAGTACTCTCGTACCTCGCCGGTCTCAGTATCGGTGACTCGCAGCAGGTAGCCGACGTTGGTGGTGGCGGCGCTGAAGACCCAGAAGTGGCCGTTGATCGCGCAGCCGTCCAAAACCTTGACCTGCAACTCCCAGTTGAGGGGATCGAAAAACCAGAACAAGCCGGATTGGTCGCTGGCGCCGCGGAGGGTTCGGCCGCTACCACTGTTGCCGCTGAAGTCCTGCCATTCGACCTCAGCCAGGAAGCGCCGGTCGAGTAGGCAGTGGCGCCGGGCACCGGGGCGGCAGGCACCCGCGGCGCAGACCCCTTGCGGTCGGTCGACGGCAAAGCCCGTGAAATGAGTAAAAAAGCCGGCCTCTGCGACACGGCGGAGTCCGCCCGCTTCAGGCTCGAGAACCCAGGTGAGAGCCGGTTCGGGCGGGGTGATGAGCAGTCCCGAATTGAATCCCCAGAGCACCCCGGTCCTGTCGAAGTCGATCCATGGCGCAACGACGGCGCGCGGCTCCAGGGTTCGCGGGGAGGAGATCTCTGCCGTCAGCGGATCGACATCGACCATTTCCTGGCCGAGGATCGGCGGCGGCACCTTGGCCAGCCCGAGGATCCGATCTCCGAAAGCCGCGAGGCTGAAGACGGTCCGCCCCATGTTACCGACCCTTTGCGCGGCTCCGGAAACCGGGTCGACGGCGTAGAGGGTCGAGGAGTTGTTGGAGAAGATGCTGCCATCGGTGAGCCACAGGGCGCCACAGGCATCGAAGGTGATGTCGGGACTGGGGAAGCGCCCGAGATCGATGCCCAGGGAGCCGACGATCGTCACAGCGGCGTTCTCGGTGTCGATCGTCACCAACTGCCCGCCGGCGACGTCGATACCGTACAGGGTGCCGGCAGGATCGAAATCGAGTGCCGCGACAGCGAAACCTGTCAAGTCACCGATGGCGGTCAACTGGCCGCTGCCCAGGTCGATTTCGTTCAGACCATCGTTGTCGACGGTATAGCCCACGACTTGCGCGTGGACCGCGCGGTTGGCGCAGAGCAGCACGCCAACGACCAGGATCATGCAGCTCAGGAGCCAGCGAGGGGCGTGTCGCGGAGAAGGCGAATACGGTTGCATCTCAGATCCTCCGGCAGACTGGGGATGGGGTGGTTAGGCTATTGTAGCATAAGTAAGCGCAGCAAGGCACCCCCATCCCGGTCGCAGTGGTTTACCGCAACAGCCCTGTTGGTCGGTCGCCGCTTTCGCGCTTCACAAGCCCCGTGCCCACTCGGGTCGCAGGGCCACGTCGCCCGCCAGCGCGGCATCGACCGCGGCAACAATACGGTCACGATCGCGCGGCAGGCGGCCTTCGAGAGGCAGGTAATTGGACGCGTGGTTGGTGCGGAAGATGGCCGCGGTGGGCTCGGCCTGGGCGACGATAGTGCGCAGCTCGCCTAACATGGCTTCGACGCTCGGCAGCTCGAAGCCGCCGCGGGCCTGGAGCTTGGCGATCGGGGTGCCGGGGACGACGGTCAGGGTGAGAAGGGAAACGAACTCTGGGTCCATCTCGGTCACCAGTCGGGCCGAGCCTTCGGCGTGCTCTTCACTGCGCTCGGTGCCGCCGGCGCCGAGCAGGAAGATGGTCGACAGGGCGATACCCGCCGCCCGCGCCCGCTGGGCCGCCGCCACGTGAGCGGCGAAGTTAGCGCCCTTGGCGATGCGCTTGAAGGTGGCGTCGTCGCCGGTCTCCGGGCCGATGTAGAGCAGGCTCAAGCCTAGCTCGCGTAGGCGACGCAGCTCGTCTTCGCTCTTGGCGTTCAGGTTCATCGCCGTGGCGTAGGCGCTCACCCGCCGGAGCTTCGGGAACGTTGCGGTGCAGGTTTCGAGGATCGCCTGCCAATGCTCCAAGTCCAACACCAACGCGTCGCCGTCGGCGACGAAGACTTTCCGCACCTGGTCGCCGTAAGTAGCGCCGGCGGCCCGGATGTCCGCCAGCGTCTCGTCCAGATCCCGGACGCGAAACTGTTTCGCCCGGTACATGTCGCAGTAGGTGCAATGGTTCCACGAGCAGCCGATCGTCGCCTGCAGGATGTAAGACCGCGCCTCGCTCGGCGGTCGGTAGATGGTGCCCTCGTAGCGCATGGTGGGTGAAGCCTACCTCACCCACCCGGAGCTTGGCAGCAGGGCCTGAGTCTTGTCGAGTCGACTTACGGCACGATGACCGAGTCGATCGGCGACAGCATCGGGGCCGAGGACCACAGGAGCCAAGTCTGCCCGGTGGGGAAGTCGGTCCAGGAGTAGTCACTGGCCACGTTGCCGAAGACGATCAGATCATCGGTGAAGTCGTCCACCGTGATGCCGGGTTTGAGGATGACGTCGAAGATCAGAGTCACCGGGCCTTGCGGCAGGATGCCGTTGATCGCCTGGTGGGAGGTGGTGGTGAAGGGCAGAAACCACACCGGCATCGGCCAGGTGTAGTAGCCCAGACCAAGGGTCTCGCCATTGAAATCCAAAGTAGCGAAGGTGTTGAGGAAAAAGTCGTGGTGTACCGTGCCGGTGGCCGGATCTTCGATCCGCAGGTTGGTGGTGAGGCCGCGGCGCTGGATGGCCCAGGTCGGCGAGGGCAGGATCTGTGATTCCATACTCATCCCGATGGTGCAGCCGAGGGCGAAACCGCCGGCGAGATCGAAGCC
>JBCCGX010001266.1:0-2949 GCA_039029035.1 Acidobacteriota bacterium
GACCCCCGAGCAGGAGGCGGCGGAGCTGCCCTACGGCCGTTCCGGCTCACCGCTGGTGATCGACGATCTGGTGGTCGTGCCGGGCGGCGGATCGATGAGCGGTCGCCGCGCCTCCCTGATCGCCTACGACAAGAAGACCGGAGAGAAGGTTTGGGAAGGGGGCGAAGATCAGATCAGCTGCGCCTCGCCGAGCGTCGCGACCCTGGGTGGCGTGCGGCAGATCCTGATCGTCAATGAATCGAGTGCCAGCGGCCACGATCCGGCGACGGGCAAAGTGTTGTGGAGTCATCCGCGGGAAGGTAAGTCGAGCGCCAACTCCAACGTGTCGCAAGCCGTACCGGTCGGTGCGAATCGGGTCTTCCTGTCCAAAGGCTACGCTCTAGGCGCCGAGCTCATCGAGCTCGGGCCGGTGGGCGACGGCACCTTCACTACCGAGACTGTGTGGCAGGACTCACGGGTCATGCGCACGAAGTTCACCAACGTGGTGCTGAAAGATGGCTACGTCTACGGCCTGTCGGATGGCATCCTCGAATGCATCGAGCTGGCGACCGGAGAGCGGCAGTGGAAAGCTGGACGCTACAAGCATGGCCAGATCCTCCTTGTCGATGACCTATTGATGGTGCTGGCCGAGTCGGGCGAGATGTTCCTCGTCGAGGCGACACCGGAGCGCAAGAACAACGTCCTCGGCCAGTTCCAGGCCCTCGAAGGGAAGACCTGGAACAACATTGCCCTCTACGGTTCGAAGCTCCTGGTACGCAACGGCGAAGAGGCCGCCTGCTACGAGCTACCTCTGGCGAGCTAGGCCGTGGGTTCGGGCATATCGGGGAGAGTCTTGCGCTATAGTTGAGTGTTACGCAGGGGTGGAATTCAGAGAACGGACCAGCGAAACCATGCATCGATCATTGTCTATGTTGTTTCGACACGATCCACCAGGCCAACCGACCCTGCCGCTCGGCGCTCGATCCCGGTCGGTCTTGCGCCGCGGGCTCTTCACCGGCCTGGTGACCGTCGCCCTCGCCGGCTCGAGCGTCGCAGCCAACGAAATGGAGGCGCTCGAGTCGCAGACCAACGGCGACGAGCTCAACGTCATCTGTCAGCGCATCGGTAACAAGCTCGGCAGCGTCAGCTTCGACGAGTGTATGGACGTCGGCCTCGAGCTGTCGGGGGCGCGTGCGGTTTCCGGCACGCCGATCGTGGTCAAGGAGTATCTGCCCTTGGCCGACCGCGAGGCGCGAGGTCGGGTCTTGCTGGTCGGTGGCATCCACGGCGACGAGTACTCCAGCGTCTCGGTGGTCTTCAAGTGGATGAAGATCCTCAATCAGTTCCATTCCGGGCTCTTCCACTGGCGGATCAGCCCGCTGATGAATCCCGACGGGCTGTTGCGCCAGCGCTCCCAACGGATGAACGAGAACGGCGTCGATCTGAACCGCAACTTTCCCAGCCCCAACTGGCTCGAGGAGACCCGCGACTATTGGATTCGCCGCACCTCGAGTAATCCGCGGCGGTTCCCCGGAGATGCGCCATTGAGCGAGCCCGAGAGTCGCTGGTTGGTGGATGAGATCGAGAGCTTCAAACCGGAAGTGATCGTTTCGGTCCACGCGCCGCACGGCGTGCTCGACTTCGACGGCCCGCCGGAAGCGCCGAAACGGTTCGGCTCGCTGAATCTGAATCTCCTGGGCACCTACCCGGGATCTCTGGGGCGCTATGCCGGTGTGCATCGGGAGCTTCCGGTGGTCACGATCGAGCTGGAAAGCGCCGGTAGCATGCCGTCGGTCAGCGAACAGCGGAAGATTTGGCTGGATCTCGTCCGTTGGCTCAAAACGAGGTTGCCGGTCGAGCCCGCAACCCAGACCGCCCGGTGAGGCGGCCCATGGCAGGGATCCGCAGACGTGAGGCGGGCCACCTTCGGCGGGCATTCCGCCTTGCAGGCTCCGTACTTGCCGCCTTGGCACTCGCCGGGCTCTCGGCTCGAACGGGCCTGGCGCAAGAGCGCAACGAAGGACCGTCACCGGAGGTGGTGCCGATCCCGGTCGAGCCGCTCGGCGTCCCGCCGGTCGTGCCGACGGCCTCCATCGGCCAGGAGCCTACGTCCGACTCCGTAGCCGCCAGCGAGTCCAGCGGGTCCGCCTCGGTGGCGCCGGCCGCTGCGTCGTCCGCTGCCTCGTCCGCGACCAGCAACAGGGCGAGTGTCCCGCCTGAAGGCTACCCCGGCCATCTGCTGCAGCTACCCCCCTCGGCGGACAGCGCCTTGGTGTTCGACCTGCCGAAGTATCGTCTGCATGTCTTCGAGCATGAGGGTGAGCAGGCGGTGCGGCGTGGTGATTACTTCGTCGCGGTGGGTAAACAAGGGATCGACAAGCAGCGTGAGGGCGACGAGAAGACGCCGATCGGCATCTACTTCATCTCGTCGTACATCCCCGGTGACAAGCTGCCGGCGATCTACGGCGTAGGGGCCTACCCGCTCAACTACCCGAACCCGTGGGATCTCCGGCGCGGTCGCACCGGCAGCGGCATCTGGATCCATGGTACCGACAAAGACGATGAGAGCCTGCTGCCCGAGTCCAGTCGCGGCTGCCTGACCCTGCGCAACGACGACTTCGATTCGATGGCCGAGCTGGCCAGGATTCGCCACACGCCGGTAATCCTGAGTGACGCGGTGAGCTGGACCGAGCCAGCGCAGCTCGAAGCCGATCGCGCCAGTCTGGCGGCGGCGGTCGAGACCTGGCGGGTGGATTGGGAGAGCCTCGACACCGAGAAGTATCTGCGCCACTATGCGGCAGACTTCCGTACCAACTCGATGAGCCGGCGCGCCTGGGTGGCCCACAAGCGGCGGGTCAACCGGTACAAGTCTTTTATCCGCGTCGGTCTCGAAGAGATCGGAATCTATGCCTATCCCGGTGAGCCGGGGCTCTATCTGGTGACCTTCGAGCAGAGCTACCGCAGCGACAA
>JBCCGX010001267.1:0-2944 GCA_039029035.1 Acidobacteriota bacterium
CCAGTTGCTCTTCGAGATCCGCCGTCTCGGTCTGCCAATAGTCGCGGGTGCCGAAGTGTGGCCAACCGGCCCGAAACGCCGGATCATGGTAGCGCCGCGCCAGCCAGCCGGCGTAGCGCACCAGGCGCAGGCCGCGTAGGGACTCGATCAAGCGCAGGGTCGAATGATCGAAGGCTCGGAATCTCTCGTAACCGGCTAGGAAGATATGCCGCTGACGCTCCGCTTCAGCATCCCGCCCGGGCAGCGCCAGCCACACATCCTGCACCGCCGGACCGATGGCCATGTCGTCGAAGTCGAGCACGTTCAACGCTCCGTCACGGAAGAGCACGTTGCCGAGGTGGAGGTCAGCGTGAATCAGGTGGGTCGAGACATTCGCCATCAACTCGTCAGCGAGCTCGGCCAGCGCTTCGGCAGCAGCAAAGTAGCGCCGCCGCAACGCGCCCTCGAGGCGCCGCTCCCGTTCCAGCCACCGCAGGGCTCGGCGCACATAACGGTCGGCATCGAGGCGGGGCCGCAAAGAAGCTGGCCGGCGCGCCGCGACATTGTGCATTCGACCGACGAACATACCCAGTCGCTCGACCCCGGCATTGGCGAGCTCGTCCGGTGCGCGGCCTCCGCGGCGGTCGGCGAGACTGTAGTAGATACCATCGATGCGCCGCAGGGTCTCGCCGGACGGAAAGGGGCGTACGGGGCAAACCGGGATCTCTTCCGCTTCGAGCTCGGCGAGGAATGAATGCTCCTCGAGGATCTGCTCCTCGCGCCAACGACCCGGGCGGTAGAACTTGGCGACGAGCCGGTTGCGATCCTCGAGCTCGACCTCGTAGACCCGGTTCTCGAACGAGTTGAGCGGATAGCAAACGGGCCGGCAGCGCAAGCCGCCGGCTTCCACCGCCGCCAGTACCCTCTCCGGAGTCAGCCGGAAGAAGAGGTCCGTGCCGTCTTCAGCCATCGAATCGACGCGGCCAACGGTCGCCACGGTTTGAGGCGGCCAACCGGCCGCCACGGATCGAGACGGCCAACCGGCCGCCACGGATCGAGACGGCCAACGGCCGTCCCCGATAGATCGAATCGACGCTAGAAGGCGTCGGTATCGCCGACACTGGCGAAGTTACCCGACGGATTGGTGTACGTCCGAACCAGCCCCGACTCGGTGTCGGTCACCGTCATCTCGAAGGCGACGTTGGTCAACGAGCCGTAGAAGATCCATTGCTTACCGTTGATCAGTCTGCCGTCGAGAGCTTTGACCACCATCTCGATGTTGGCGGGATCGAAGAACCAGAAGGAGCCCGTGTCCTGGGTTCCGAGGACCGCGGCGAAGCCCGGCCCCGTGTTGTTACTGAAATCCTCCCAGGTGATCTCCACCTTGAAACGTCCGTTGTCGCCGAGGCACAGGGTCTCCGGACCAGGCACGCAGACCTCACGCTGGCGCACCCGGTCGTCGAGATCCGGGACCACGAAGGCCGGATCGTAACGGCAGGGACCGGCAGCTAAGCCGCCACCGACCAGGGCGTCGCAGGTGTCCTGGAGGTTCTGCACATTAGGCTGCGGCGCACCGGCCACCCAGCCGCGCAGGTTCTCCCAGGCAGCCACGGTCTCGGCCTCGGTGAACTCACAGTGACTCGGCGTGTCCTCGACCAGGATGCCGACGGTCAAGTTCCCAGGTGGCACCACCGCGGCGTATTCACTCTGGTTCTCGACGATGACCAGGCCGTCCTTGTCGGTGTGGATGGAGACGATCTTGACGTCCCCTACCTTGCCGGTCGGAGTGTAGTTGTCGACCATCCGCTGGCGCGCCGCGGGATCGGCCTGGACGCGTGCGATTCCTTCGTTGACCGCAGCATTGCCGTAGTCGACGCCCGAGTTGTCGAAAGCCTGGCTCCCCGCCAGCTTGCGCGGATCGAAAACCAGATCCGCCAGGCCGAAGGTGGAGAATCCCATGTCGGTGCCAATGAACTCCACCGGCAGGCCGGTCACCGCGAGGAACTGACCGAGACGGGCAGCTTGGTCGGCATCCGGGGTACCGGGAAGGCCGAAACAGGCGTTGAGCGCCACGCCGAGATCATTCTCGGTGAAGGTCGGATCGGTCAATCCGGCAACGCCCCCGGGGATCGCCGCGGCTGGGACGTTCTCACAGAGATAGTCGTAGAGCAGGCGCAAGTCGATGCCACCGTTCCAGATTCGGCTACCGCCAACCGCGCCGCAGATCGGCATCGCGCCGACGACGTTCGGGATCAAGTTCTCCTCGATGTCGCGCGCCGTCACGATGCCACCGAGGGAAGCACCGTAGACCAGCACTTGGTCGGGCCGGTCAAAGGCCGCTTCGAAAGCCTGATACATGTCGCGATTGTCGAGATGGGTTTCGAAGACCGCCCAGCCGGTCAAGCTGTAGCTCGAAGCGGCCACCGCATAACCCTGCGCCAGTTGCAGCGCTGCCAATGGTCCGAGATCGTCATCTTCCACCGGCCCGATCGGACTCAGGCTGAAGCCGTGGTTCCAGATCACCAGCCCGGCAGCAGGCGTCCAGCCCTCCGGTACCGTAATCTTGTAGTAGGCCCCACCAGACGTCTGGCCGGTGAGCTCGGTTTGCGCCACGGCGAGGGCCGGAACGAGGATCATCGAGACCATGCAGACGACTGCAGGCACGGCGAGAGAGCGTAACCTCATATCGATCTCCTTCGGAAGGCGGCTTCATTCGGCGGCTCGCAGAGCTCGAGCCCTGGAGCGCCAAGCGAAACTGAAAAATTCGACAGTCTTTACAATCCTATCATTCGCCACCGGACGCCGGCTGGATTCGCCCGGGGATACGACAAGGACGCTTCTTCAACTGCGCGAGGGTTGCGCCGAAAGCACGCTCCTGCTGCTCGGCGCCTGCCTGGCGCGCCGCCTCGACCGCTCGGCTCTGCCATACCTCGGCCTCGTCGCAACGCCCGGCCTCGGCCAAGGC
>JBCCGX010001268.1:0-2942 GCA_039029035.1 Acidobacteriota bacterium
CCCGAGGAGCATTGGAACCACATTCCCGTCGCCGCCTTCGCCAAGCGCCTGATCGACGCCGGCGGATCGGTGCAGGTCGGTGCTCACGGCCAGCGCGAAGGGCTCGCCACCCACTGGGAGATGTGGATGTTCGAACAGGGCGGTTTCACCCCCTGGGAGGCCTTGCGGGCCGGCACCATCGACGGCGCGCGCTACGTCGGCCTGGACGGTGACGTCGGCTCGATCGAAGTCGGTAAGCTGGCCGACCTGGTGGTCATCGACGGCAACCCGCTCGAGGATCTGAAGCGCTCCGAGAACATCACCTACACCATGCTCAACGGCCGCCTCTACGACGCCGCCACCATGCATCAGATCGCCCCCGAAGCGGTGGAGCGTCGCCCGCTGTTCTTCGAGAAAGAAGGCGGTGACACCATCCATCCCCAGACCCGGGAGCGCAGCCAGGCGCTGGAGATTCGGCACGGCTGGGTGCATTAGTTAATCCCGGGGTTCAAACCCCGGGCTACGAACTTCTGCCCCTACAGGGCAGCCATCCTGCCTCGGGAGCAAGCCTCACCCTTCGCCGGAAGCTGAGCCGGAGGTCCGTAGGGTCGGGCTTGCCCCACCTGGAGCTTTCAAGGCCGACTCCAAGCCAGAGACTGTCCGGGTTCTGGCGCCCCATCGGGGCGCGAGTGCGTAGCCTGGGGTTTCAACCCCAGGTTGAGAAGGCAATAACACCCGCGCCCCACACTGCCTAGCCTTGGCGCACTACCCGTAAACAGCCTTCAGCGCCGACACGACGTCGGGGAACTCGAACTCGAAGCCTTCCTCGCGTAGCCGGCGAGACACACAGTAGCGCCCGTAGAGCGCCAGCTCCGGATCGGTGCGCAGCATGAGAGGCGCGCCGATCCGAACCATCCAACTCGCCGCCGGTAGGCCGATCGGCCTGCCGAGGGCACGGCGCAGCTGGCGCATGAACTCGGCGTTGGACACCGGCTCGGGGGCGGTGGCCAGGTAGGCGCCTTGCATCGAGGCGTCGGTGATGGCGCGGGCGAAGAGGCGGTTCATGTCGCGCTCGTGGATCCAGCTGATCCCCTGGCGACCATGGCCGACCTTGCCGCCCAGACCCCAGCGGGCGAGAGACGCCAAGCGCGGCAAGGCACCGCCATCGCGCCCGAGAACGAAACTGGTGCGGAGGATGACTTGGCGCATATTCGGTAGGACAGCCCGTTCGTAGGCGTCCTCCCAGGCCTGGCCAACGAAGGGTGCCAGGCCGTAGCCGAAAGCTGAGCCTTCGTCGCAAGTCACCTCCGGCGCATCGCCGTAGCGGTGCGCGGTGCTCATCTGGACCCAGGCCAGGGGCGGGTTGTCGATCTGCCGTAAGGCTTGGCCGAGCACACTGGTCGACTCGACCCGCGAGCGCAGAATCTCGTCGCAGTGCTCCGGTGTCTTGATGCAGTCCACCGTGCGGCCGGCCAGATTGACCAACGCCGTGGCGCCTTCGAGTTGCGCCACCCAATCCCCGCGGCTGCGGCCGTCCCAGCTGGAGTGCTCCCAAGGCCCCTCCGCCGTCGGTCGATGGCGCGAAAGAATGACCACTCGAGTGCCGGCGTCGGCCAGGTAGCGTGCCAAGCTCAGGCCGAGAAAGCCCGAGCCGCCGGCGATGACGATGCGATCCGATGGTTTCAACGCTCTCATACCTCTCCCACTCCTCCGCTCAGATCCCGCCGGCCAAACTTATCGCATCCTCGCGCACCGTGAAGCCTGTCTCCCGAGCACGCTTCACACTCGAGACGTCACACGATGGGGCGGATTCGCAGGCTGAAAGGCGCGGGCTACGCCCGCGAGCCGGCAGGATACCGGCGCTCCCAGCTGCGTTGGTAGGTCAGGCCCATGCCAGCCCTCCGGGCAGGGGCTCCGCGGCATACTCGAAGTGGAGAACCCGCCGATTCGACGGTGAGTCCGCGGCGGATGACGCGTGCAGCAGCAGGGGCTTCATCGCCATCACACCGCCGGCCGGGACTGCACAGGTAACCTCCGGGTTCGCTTGTCGCAGGCGCCCGATAGCGTCGCGCGACAAGCGACCCTCCAAGTGACTGCCCGGGATCACCCGCAGGGCACCGTTGGTCTTCGGCGTGTCGTCGAGATGCAGGCGCAGGGCAACGAGGCCTTCGAGGACGCTGGCCGGCGGTCGCACGTGCGGTACGCCTTCTTTGACCGACCAGGCGCCGAAGCCTGTCACCTCGCGCTGCTGGCGGACTGTGATCGTGACGTCCTGATGCCAGCGAATCTTCCAGTTGGCGCCGGGCTTCTTGTCGAAAAGGGTCAGCTTGGTCGGCCGGGCTCGCGGCCCGAGGAGCTCTCGCGCCAGCCCCAACAGCGGCTCGGTGCCGGCGGTTCGCGCGAGGAGCTCCGAGCGCTGCAGCAGGTTGCGGCTACCGCCACGGGTCGAGCTCTGCTCAGCCATCCGATCGGCTTCACAGCGCAGTGTTTCCACGGTCGTTGCATCGACCACGGCTCCGACGATCACGAAGCCATGGCGTTGCAGTGCGTTCTTTGGCGAATCCTCGACCATCCGTGTGCTGACCCACCCTTGGTTTCAGTCCGACCGAGCTTCATCAGTGGCTCGCGCTCGGCGGTGCAAACCTATCGCATCCTCGCGTACCGCGAAGCGCCCATCCCGGCGCAGAGCCGTCCGTAGACCCTCCTCGCTGAAGGCGCAGTAGCCCTCGCAGAGCAGCTCGGCATAGAGATCCTCCAACTCCCAGGGGCCGTCTCGATCGTCGACGAGGTGGTAGCACAGCTCGAGGGTCAGAGGGGTCAAGCGGACGACCGGGGGCCGCCGGATCCAGTCGAAGCTGTCTTCGTCACGCCCGGCGGCGAAGAGGGCATCGAGAAGAACCCATTGCACATCTTCGAAGTGCGGATGCCGGCGATGCAGGGGCGTCAGCAGTTCGAGGGCCGCG
>JBCCGX010001269.1:0-2940 GCA_039029035.1 Acidobacteriota bacterium
GATAATGGCCCTCGTCGGGGCCTTCGCCAGCGATCAGCAGAGTCGGTGCCAGGCCACGCTGGTCGAGTCGCGCGCAGGCCTCCAGCAGGGTTTCGACCCCCTTGTAGCGTTCCACCAATCGGCCGACGAAGAGGATCGCCAGGCCCTCGAGCCCCCTCGCCTGGCGCAGCTCGGCCCGGCGGGGCGAGAGCTGGTCGGCATGCGATCGGAAGTATGTCCGGTCGGTGGCGTTGGGCGCTTGGAAGATGCGTTGTTCGTCGACCCCGAGTTGCTGGCAGTACTCGCTTGCCCGCCGCCCCGGCACCATGCAGGCCGTGGCACGCCCAAGGAGCAACCGCTTGAACGCCTCCTTGGCGGGATGGCGGGGGAGGTCGACCGCGGTCGATTCGATCCAGAAGATGATCTTGCGCCGCCGCGCCACCGCCCAGGCCCAGAGTAGGAGGTGGGTAGGCTCGTCCCAGGCGCCGAGAATGATCGCCTGCCACGGTGCCCGAAGGACAGGCCGAATGTCGTTCAGGTGGCGATCGTCACCCGGAGGTCGACGCCAGCGCCAGCCCGGTAGATGGACCAGGGGTAGGTCTTGGGTCTCGGGCGCCAGGACATAGCGCCGATGCTCCATGTCGCTGGCCAGCAAGTAGACGGTCAGCTGTTGATCGAGAGCTCGTGCCAGGTGGTCGAAGCAGAGGACTCTGTAGTGGGCCAGAACGTTGGTCACCAGAGCGACCCGAGGTGGCTGACCGGTCACGGAAGCTTCCTGGCCACCACGTGCGCGATGCCGCCGCGGTGGAAGAGGGACGCGGCCAACTCGAGCGGCGTGCCGAGTAGCACTGCTATCGGCAGGAGCAGGATCGTGGCGAGGAGCTCGGCTGATGTGGCAGGGCCTTGCTGGCGCTGGCGGCGGAGCAATTGATAGAGGATGTTGGGCTGACGGGTGGCCAGGTTGAGCAGGGACTGCCACATGCCGTAGGGGCCGTATTCCAGAGAGAACGTCTGCCGGTCGAGGATCGACAGGCCTCGGGTTTCGAGATCTTCGATCAACTGGTCGAGGGTGAAATGCACCCGGTGTCGCGGTGGGTCGAGATGAAACCAGCCGCCGCGCGACAGGCGGGCTTGCAAGCTACCGAGATTGGGCACTTCCACCACGACGATGCCGCCGGGAGCCAGCAAGCGGGCGATTTCATCCAGGGTCTCCCACGGGTCTTCGAGATGCTCCAGGGAATGCCACAGAGTGATGACATCGAAGGACTCAGGCTCCAGGCCACAGTCCGACAGGGTGGGTTGGGCCAGGAATTCCAGCCCCGGCTGACTCGCGGCCACCACCGCTTCGAGCGATTTCTCGACCCCGATGGCGTGCCAGCCACGGCGATGGAAGCGGCTCAACATCCACCCTCGCCCGCATCCAACATCGAGAATTCGGCCCGGACCGGGAATATGCCGCAAGACCTCGCGTACGCGGGACTGGCGAAAGACACGGATCAGTTTCTCGAGCCGCCAGCGAAAACGCTGGCCATCGGTGCCGTAGTACGCTGGGGGGTAGTAGCGAGACGGGTCGTCCGTGCCGTCGGCCAGGCCGGTACGCGCCATGCTGCAGCGGTCGCAGCGCAGGGTCGGGTAGGTCTCGCCGGTCAGGTAGTCGTGGCCCTCGAATAGGACCGTATCGCCGTTGGAGTGGCAGCGCGGGCAGATGCCCGGAGGCGCTGGTGCCTCGGTACCGTGTGTTGGGCCTCGGAGTCGCTCAGAGACCACTGGATTAGCCATTCCCTGCGTCGTCGGGCGTTTCGTCAGCTAAGCGCCGCCCGCTCTGAGAAAAGATCTTGTCTTTTCTGAGCCCCAGTCTTTGCAGGCGGTACGACAAGGCGGTGCCCAGGACCCCGAAGCCGTACTTGCAGCTGCGCACGAAGCTGATCGAGGACGAGTCCGCGATGTAGCGGGTCGGACAGGAGATCTCACCGATACGAAAGCCGAAATGGACTGCCTGAACGAGCATCTGATTGTCGAAAACAAAATCGTCCGAGTTCTCGCTCAACGGCAGTGCCTCGAGCACTTTGCGCGAGAACGAGCGATAGCCGGTGTGGTACTCCGAGAGTTTCATGCCGAGAACGATGTTCTCGAATGCGGTCAAGCCACGGTTGGCAACGTAACGCCACCAGGGCATGCCGCCTACTAGAGCGCCTCGGCCGAGAATGCGCGAAGCGAGCACGACGTCGTACTCGTCCGAGGCGATCATCCAGGCTGAGGCGCCGCACAAGCGCGGTGAGTATTGGTAATCGGGATGGACCATGACGACGATGTCGGCGTCGAGACTCAGAGCGGTGCGATAGCAGGTTTTCTGGTTGCCACCATAGCCTAAGTTGCGGTCGTGACGGATGGTGTGGACGCCCAAACGCTGGGCAATCTCCAGGGTGTCGTCCTGGCTGTGATCGTCGACCACGATGACTTCGTCGACGATCTCGTGGGGCAGCTCTGCGTAGGTCTTCTCCAGGGTCTTGGATGCGTTGTAGGCCGGCATCACGACGATCAGCTTGCGGCCGCGAATCATCGACGGGTCTCCTCGAGCTCGGGTTCCATCTGGGAATCGGCAGGTGAATCCTCGAGGTTGCTGGGCGGGCTCCGGTATAGCCACCAGCCGAGCTCGCTCTGTCGCCCATCGAGTTGAGCCGCCTCCGAGGCGGTCAGCGGCTGGTCGACGATCAAGAGATCGATCTCGCCGCGTCGCAGAGAGTCCAACGCCTGATCGAAGTGCACTCGGTCCGGCTTGGAAGGCGCTCCGCGGCCGGGCTGAAAGTAGAGCGTATCTCGGGCATTCGGAGGCGCTGCACCCGCAATTGCGGCGTGGCGCATGGCGCGGTAGCGAAAGATGTCGATCGCTTCATCATCGATCAACCAGGCGTCGAGGAGAAACGACGGCTCGCGGGTTGTAGCAGACCGGCTGCCGACGGC
>JBCCGX010001270.1:0-2934 GCA_039029035.1 Acidobacteriota bacterium
CCCGCTGAGCTGCTCATCGACCGCTCGTGGGAAGACCGCTACAACGACCCGGGCAGCCCGGTGTCGACCATCGGGCCCCTCGGGCGGCCGGTGCTCCGGACCAGCGACGATGGCTCCACCTTGTACCTCGTCGGCGACGGCGCGTCGCCGGAAGGGGATCGCCCCTTCCTCGATGCCTACGATCTCGAGACGAAGGAATCCCAGCGTCTGTTCCGTTCCGAGGCGCCCTATTACGAACGTCCCTTGTTACTCCTCGACAACGCCGGCACGACCCTCCTGACGCGTCGTGAGTCGGTGGAAGAACCACCGAACTTCTTCGTCCGACAGCTCGGTGGCGGGGGCGAAGACCTGCGGCAGCTGACCCGATTCGAGCACCCCACGCCGGAGCTGATCGGCATCCAAAAAGAGCAGATCCGTTACCCGAGAGCCGATGGCGTGCAGCTCAATGCGACCCTCTATCTGCCGCCGGGCTACAGCACCTCCGATGGCCCGCTGCCGATGTTGATGTGGGCCTATCCACGCGAATTCAAGAGTGCCGACGCCGCCGGCCAGGTCACCGATTCGCCGTATCGCTTCGATCGCATCGGCTGGCGATCGTCGCTGCTCTGGCTCACCCAGGGCTACGCGGTGCTCGACAGTCCGACCATGCCGATCGTCGGGGAAGGTAATGAAGAGCCCAACGACTCGTTCCGCAAGCAATTAGTCGACAGCGCTCGGGCGGCGGTGGAAGAGAGCGTTCGCCGCAAGGTGACGACCCGCGACCAGATCGCCATCGGTGGCCACTCCTACGGCGCCTTCATGACCGCCAATCTGCTGGCGCACTCCGATCTCTTCGCCACCGGCATCGCCCGCAGCGGGGCCTACAACCGCACCCTGACACCCTTCGGCTTCCAATCGGAGGAGCGCACTCTGTGGGAGGCGCCGGAGATTTACTTCGACATGTCACCCTTCATGCACGTCGAGAAGATCAACGAGCCGATCTTGCTGATCCATGGTGAGGCGGACAACAACTCGGGCACCTTCCCGATGCAGAGCGAGCGCTTCTACAACGCTCTGCGCGGCCATGGCGCCACCGCTCGCATGGTGATGCTGCCGCACGAGAGCCACGGCTATCGCGCTCGCGAATCGATCCTGCACATGCTGTGGGAGACCCACCGCTGGCTCGAGACCTATGTCAAAAAACCAGCCGCCGAATCCGCCCCGGCAGCGCCGACCGTCGAGCGCGGCGCTGCGGCCCAACAAGGAGAGCCTTCGCCACGGTAGGCTGCTACGCCTCGGAGGGGCACGGGCACCTGCGGTTGAAACCGCAGGCTACGAACTTAGGTCCCTCCGGGACTGATCCGGCGCTTCGCGCCCCGGATCCGGCGCTTCGCGCCCCGGAGGGGCGCTAGACCGTAGCCTGGGGTTTCAACCCCAGGTCGGAGTTTGCGAGTTTCTCAGCGACCGCCCAAGCCGGCAGCGCTCGAAGCTCGCGACCCGGCCCCTGTGGTGACGCCCCCCGCCCAAACCGGTAGGCGGACAAAGGAGGTCTCGCCGGGGAATTCGTCACGCACGCCGACAGCGACTTCCTGGTAGCCCTCGCGCATGATGAGCGAGACCTCGTAGACGAATGATTGCTGGCGCGCGGTGGCGATGTGGGCGTCGGGGATCTCGATCGGCACCGGGGTTTGCTGCACCGACGACACCCGGCCTTCTTCGTCGATCACCGCGACGGAGATCTGGAGCTGGCCTAGGTGCAAGGTCTCCTGTGGCACGAAGGTGACGTTGCCCAGGGGGATCCGCACCTCGAGGGGCACGACGAAGTTGCCGTCGTCTTGGCGCTGGCCCTTGGCGGCCTGCAAGACGACACCGAGGGAGTTTTTCTCCCAGCCATAAAACAGGGAAGCGAGGGTGCCCTCGGCCACCTGGGTCTCGGCGGTCTTGTCGCGATAGCCGCTGCGGTGGCGCACTTGCAGGCCCTTGCGTTTCACCTTGACTTCGATCTTGTGGTAGCGCCCCTCTTCCCTCAGCCCGGGTTGGTAGCCCAGGGAGTAGTAGGAGCCGAAGTCCGACGCCATGCGACCCAAGGCGCCGGCGATGTTGTTGGAATTGAAGGTCGCCAGGCCGCCGGTTTCGAACGCCATCATTTGCAGCGCCTGCTGGTTGTTGCTGTCGCGCAGGACGTCGATGTCGATGTTCGAACCGCCGGTTGCGCTGGCGGAACCGCGGTGCTCGGCGGAGAGGGAGGCGTGGAAATCGAGCCCCGCGGCCTCCAGGGTGTAGAAGGTCACCCGATTGGCGTTGGCCTGGGCGGTGAGGTCGCGGAAGCGCTGGCGCGAGTTGTAGCGTCGCCCCTGCAAGCGCGCGGTGGTCTGGCTGGTGAAGCGCTGAGCGACCAGCAGGAAGAGGTCTTCTCCCGGGGTCATCGGGATGCCGTCCGAGACGTAGAGCAGGGCCTTGCGCCCCGGTAGGCCGGCCAGGGAGCCGACCAGTTTCTTCAGCGCATCGATCGACAGGCCGAGATCGTGGTGCACGGACTTGGCGTAGAAGTCGGCGTGCGATTGGGCCTCGAGCTCGGTTCGGCTCTGCTCGACCCGTCGCATGGCGTCGCGGCGCTCGGTCTCTGCTGCCGCCGCTGCGCCGGTCAGGGTCAGGGTCTCGTCGAGGGCGTCGTTGATCGCCTGCATGTCGCTGGTGAAGGGGTGGCGTCGGTGCAGTTCGCGATCGTAGGTGATCAGCATCACGCGATCCTGTGGCCCGATCTGGGTGCGCAGGAACTCGCGCACCTGGCGCACGACCCGATTGCGGTTGAACGGCCGCAGAAACTGGTTGTCGAGGTAGAGCACCAGGTGCAGGCGCTGGTCTTCCGGCACCGGTAGCCGGCCGGGCCGCAGGCGTGGCTCGGCCGGTTCGTCGCCCTCGGGTGCTTCGAGTGCCGGCACGTCCGCGCCCGGC
>JBCCGX010001271.1:0-2930 GCA_039029035.1 Acidobacteriota bacterium
CCCGCGCCAGGAAGAGCTTCAGGCGCTATGTCGTTCGTGGAAAAGGGCGTGCGCAGCCGCTTCACCTCAAGACCAAGGGCAAGTCTCGCTATGGTTCGCGTCTGCGCCTTGCGAACGCTCGAAGGTTACTCGTCGAGACCAACGAGAAACTCAATGAGTGGGAGGAGGACTTCGGGCCGGCTGACCGTATCTATTACAGTTGCCCCGTTCGTCTTTGGCCAAGCTTGTTCGAGGCTTCGCCAGCCCCGCCCTTCGAGAAGTCGGGACCTTTGGTTCGAATCCCTCTAGACCTGCCACGCCCTACGGTCGATGTACTTCTGCGGACATATCGGTCGTTCGAGTACGGTCGTATCGAAGTGGAGATGCAAGAGGATTGAGTGGCTGAGGCTCGAACAGCCACCCCGCGCCGAGGTTGAGAAATAGGGCAACCTGGAAGGCCGGGGAAAAATCCTCATAGCCTCCCGCAAGCAGGAAGAAGCCCCGGAAAAAATCGGAAACGCCGCGCGCAAGCTCGATTCGGCCGAGGGAAAATCGAAAAAGCCTCGCGCAAGCTCGAATCAGGCGAGGAGAAAACCGCAATCGGCCTCAACGAACGGCAAGAAGCCGGGAAAAAATCGAAAACGCTCTGTGCAAGCCCGTCGATGAGGCGCCAAGTCTCCCATTGTCAACACTTGAACCGCCCAAGCCACACCTGAGGCGGCGGCAGGCCTAGCCGTTTCTCGCCAACGGCCTGAGCGAGATTCGCGCTCACGGCGGCGGCCGATTGCCGGCCGGCGGACGGCCCAGCACCGTAAAGGTAAGGTCCGGCTGCCGCACACTCGGATGGCTTCCGGCGGGACAGGCGGAGCACTCGACAAACACGTAGTAGACGCCTGGCTCGGCCGGCTGCAAACGCACGACGTACCAGCCGTCGCTCGCTTCGGCCTTCAGCTCCCGGCGCGCGCGACCGGGCGCCAGGTAGGTCGCGACTCGGACGTCACCCGGCGGACGGACGTTACGGCCACTGCTCGCCTCTTCGAACCGGAAGCGCAGCGTGAGTGGCTGGCCTGCACTGGGCCGCTCGGGCTCCACCCGGCTGACGACCTTGACCGTCGGCGTCGGTTCCTGGCTCGCCCCGTCGATCGCACCTGCTTCGGGCTCGACCTCGATCTCGAAGCAGCGGACGAGGCGCGGGTTGTCGAGATAGAGAACCAACCGATAGGGACCGGACCGCGGCACTCGGAAGTGGGTTTGGTAGATGCCGGCAGCCACCTCCCGCAGGCTGCGATCCAGGGCCAGCACCGCGCGCGGTCGATGGCCGCCGATCGAAAGCTCGCCCATCGGGGCGGCCATGCCTTCCTTGTAGAAGTAGACCGCTTCGTCCGATGGATTGGCCACCAGAACGGCGTTGGCTCCCGGCACCTGGACGATGCCGTCGGCGGCCGCCAACGGGCCACCCTGGCCGAAGGGATGCTGGCCGCCGGGGAAATCGATCAACGGCAGCGGCGTGCCTTGCCGCCCGACCGCGCCCAAGGGAATCATCCAGACGATCTCGCTGTCGCGTTGCCGGACGTAGGCCAGCTCGTCGCTGAAGCTGACCCGCTCGGGCCAGCCGTTCACCGAAGCGGTGTGGACGATCCGCTGGCTCGAGACGTCCAGCACATCGATGCGCTGCCGCGACGGATGGGCTATGAAGCCCCAGCGTCCACCGGGCGCAAAGCGAATCCCACCGGCTCCGGGCTCGGTCTCGATGCGCGTCCAGAGCCGATGCTGCCGACCATCGACCACGGCGATCGTGCCGTCGCCGGCATGGACGACATAGGCCGCCTGGGAGAGCTCCGAGTAGGCGACCGAAACCGGGCCCTCGCCGAGGTGCAGATCGCGGACCTTGGCCCGTGACCAGGCGTCGACAATCGACAGGGTGTTCGCCTCCTGGTTGGTGACGAAGGCGAACCGTCCGTCGCTGCTGAAGGCGATGTCGTGCGCGCCTGCGCCGGTGGCAATGTGGGCGACGACGCTCTGCTGGGCACCCTCGATGACCGTGACCCCGGAAGCTCGGGCATCGCTCGAGCCGTCGCGACCGACCCAGAGTTGCCGGCTGTCCGGCTGGCGGACGATCCGGCGCGGCCGCCCGTCGACCTCGAGAGTGCGCGGCGACGGCCAGTGGGTGGTCTCGAGGATGGCGACTCGATCGGCTACCGGGAGGGTCACGAAGAGGTGGCTCTGGTCCGGGCTCAGGACCCAATCTTCCCCCACCGCAGGGAGCTCGACCTGGGCCTCGAGGCGACTGTCACCGAGTCCGAAACGCGGCTCGTGCACCGACACGGTCGGGTCGTCATTGAGAGTCACAATCGTGTAGGCGTTGAGATCGACCGCCGGCGGCGTGAGCAACGAGCCGCCGAGAAAAGCCTCGGCCAGCTGTTGACACGAGGCGCTGGTGAAGTCTTCACCAGCAAGCCTTGGGTCGAGCCAGGCTGCCGGTTCGAGGCCGGAGAGAGGCGTCGCGGTGAGGGCATCACGCGCCTCGAGGCGCAAGTCGATCGGCACATCGGCACGCAGGGCTGTCCGGTCGCCGGCCAACGCGGCGAGGGCCACCGAGAGCTCGCTGCCCTGGTGGTGGAGAGACCAGGACTTGGCCGCCGGATCCGCTGCTGCGCTACAGCTCACCAGGGCGAGTAGGAGGCCTAGCAAGGCGATCCGGCGAGGAAGAATCATCAAGACCAACAGTATAAGATCCTCATCATGCAGAGGACCATGAGGTTGGCGTTGCCGATGGTCGGTTGATTCGATCCATGCGCGGGACCAAGACCTTCGTCGTCGTTTGGCTCGGGCAGTTGGTGTCCTTCCTAGGCTCCTACATGGGGGCTTTCGCCCTGAAGGTTTGGATCCTGCAGGAGACCGGCTCGGTCACGCAGTTCGCCCTGCTCTACCTGTTCCACCTGCTGCCTAGC
>JBCCGX010001272.1:0-2924 GCA_039029035.1 Acidobacteriota bacterium
TGCCGTAGCGCTGCCGCCGGGCGTTGGCCGTTGTCGAGCAGCTCGCGATAGAAATGGCGCATGAGCTCAGCCGTTGCACGGTCGGCGACAGACCACAGACTGGCCATCACGCGTTCGGCGCCGGCGTGGAAGAATCCCGTCGTCAAGCCTTGTAGACCTTCCCCGCGCAGCTCGCGCCCCAGGGCTGTGCGGCAGCCGGAGACGACGACCAGCTCGGCTTCGAGATCCAGGTTGTAGATATCGTGCAGGCGCAGACTGCCGTCGATCCGCCGTCGACCGTCGGCATGGTACTGCGACAGCAGGAGGGCCGAGAGGCGGGGGTGCTCGGTGTCGATCGAGGCGTGGGTCGCAAAGTGCACGATCGTGCTCTGCCTCAGGTCGGCGTCCAGCGCGCTGCGATTGGCCTCGAAGCCGAGTGCGATCAGCCGCTGCCCCGGCGGCAGCCGCTCGGCGATCGCCCGTGCCTCGATCCGGCTACCAGGCAGGCGGCCGAGCTCGATCAGCTCCCCGCCATCTGTCGAGGTGGTCCAATCGTCTGATTCGCGCGGCCCCCGGACCTCGGCGATGTTCGGCTCGAGAGGGCTCTGCAGCGTCCCCGGGGTACCCAACAGGCGAGGATCGAGGCGATCGAAGACCGGATCGGCGAACACCGCGACGTGGGGTGGCCGTTCCAACCCGGTTGCCCCGCGCCGATTGGCTTCCAGGATCGCTGCCGACGGCAGGTGGACGACTTCGAAGCGCTCGACGACGGCGACATCCTCGACTCTCGATGCGGCCGGCGATTCCCGGCCCTGCGGCAGGGTCAAGGCAGCGAAGGGGATGTAGTGCAATGCGCCATCGGCAATGACCACCAAGCGCCGGGTCGTGCTCTCCGGCCCTTGCAGAAGAGGCGCCGAAGGCCCGAGCAGCATCTCTCCGAGTCTCCGCGACAGCGAGCCCGACAGGGGCTGCAGGGTGCTGAGCTGGTGATGGAACTGGCGCGCAGCGGTCTCGATCACAGCTTTCGGCGACAGCTCGAAGCTATGGATCCGCGAGGTCGTGACCAGCCAGAGATAGCTGCGCTCCTCACCGAGGGCGTAATACAGGAGCAGGGTTCCGGGCTCCAGCATGCGCTGCATCGATTCCGCCGTCGGCGTCTCGGCCGGATTGAGCGAAGCCCGGCGGGGATTTCGCTGCCGCATCTCGACCTCGGTGAGATCGATCGCCGCACGGATCTCGGCCATCTCAGCGACGAGATCGTCTCGCGCCTGCTGCGTCAGCAGGCTCTCTCGCCCCAGGGCGATCTGTTGCTGGCGCCGAACGAGGAGACTGAGGCGTCGAATCAGGCCGCGGTGCTCGGCGACGACCTCGGGATCGACGCCCGCTGCCAAATCGACCTCGGCTTCGATCAGCAAATCGAGTAGGCGGCGGGCGCGAAAGCGCTCGGCGATTGCCAGTGCTTGCCGATCGTGGCCGGCGTCGGGCTGGTCCCGGTGCAGCCGCATGAGTACTTCCGTCAGAAGCGCCGGAACGCGGTGGGTCGAGCTCTGAAACACAGCACGTAGATCCGGGCTCTCGATCCCGGTGCGAAGACTCTCGATCAGCTGTAGAGCTTGCGCCAGATGCTGGCGAGCCACAGCGAAACGGCCGCGCGCTTGCTCTGTCTTGCCGAGGGCGGCGAGCGCCTGGACTCGTTCGGGTCCGGAGTCGTAGCGAGTCCACAAGTCCAGGGCGTGGGCCAGGGCCGCGCGAGAACCTGGTTGATCGCCCAGAAAGTGGAGCGCCTCACCGTGGCGAAAGGCGAGCTCCGCTTCGACCAGCGGGTCCTCACGCTGGCTGACGAGTCGGTGGGCTTCGGCGAAGAGATCAGTCGCCGAGCGGTCGCCGAGTCGGGCGAGGAGCCGGCCGAGGATACCTAGAACCCCGACCCGTCTCGGGGACTGCCGATCTCTGGCCAAGGCCAACGCCGCCTCCAGGTGGCCTCTGGCACTCGAAAAGTCGCCCCGGTGGTACAAGACAGATCCGAGATTCGTCAGGCTGTTGAGCTCGCCGGACGCGTCTCCGAGCTGACGGCGGAGATCCAGGGCTCTTCGAAAATCCTGGCTCGCGCGCTCCAAATCGCCAAGCGCGAAGTACGAGTAGCCTCTGTTGTTGATTGCTTGCGCTTCTGCCCTCCGGTCGCCCAGCTCTGCAGCCAGGCTCTGGGACTCGTTGTAGAGGCGAAAAGCCTCTTCATGCTCGCCCAGGCGACGGTGGAGCACTGCCAGGTTGTTGAGCGCGATGCGCTCCATTCGCCGGTCACCCAGCTGACGGAACAGTTCCAGGCCGCGCTGCTGATTGGCCAGCGCCGACTCGGCATCGCCCAGGCGGGACTGGGTACTTCCGATGTTCAACAGCAACGCCGCAATCTCGAATTGTTGGCCGGCCCGCCGCTGCTCGGCCAAAGCGACCTCATAGTGCTGCAAGGCGTCGTCGAAATTCCCCAGCATCTGCGCCAGGAGACCGAGGTTGCCGAGGGAGCTCGCCAGCTCGGGAGAGCGACCGAGATCGCCGTAGATCTCGGCCGCCGCTTGCAGATGGTTTCGGGCATCGAGAGGGCGGTCCAGCTGGCGCGCCGCTTGACCGAGGCCGACGAGGGCATCGGCGACAAAGCCCTGGTTACCGAGCACCAACCAGTGGCCACGGGCGGCGTCATAGTGAGAGAAGGCCTGCTCGGCATCGCCCAGCACTCGATAGTAGTTGGCCGCGCTGAGCAGGGCGCGGGCCTCCTGTCGCCGGTCGTCGATCTGTGCGAACTCAGTTGTGGCGAGTGTGTAGAGCTCGGCCGCCTGCCTCAGCACGCCGGCCTCCGCATCGAGTGGTAAGGCCGCAGCTTCGGAGAGGAAGGCTTCGGCCCGTCGACGCAGGGCGCCGCCGCTGGCCGATTCGTCGTCTGGCGGGTGGAA
>JBCCGX010001273.1:0-2923 GCA_039029035.1 Acidobacteriota bacterium
CGGACCTATTCGTTGAGATAGGATGCGAAGCCTCCGACCATGAACTGTTTTTACCGTCGTCGCCCTCTCATCTCGCTGCTGCTGGCCGTGATATGCGGATGGCTCGGCAGCTCGCCGGCCCTGGCGGTGGGGGAAGGCCAGAGGCCCGGTATCTTGGAGCTGGCCGGACCCTGGACCTATTCGGTCGGTGACGCAAGACCGCCGGACGGCGCCGAGGGCTGGCGCTCCGCGGCCCTGCCGATCACCGCATCAGCTCTCGGGATCACCGGCCGTGAAACCCTGTGGCTGCGGCGCGAGATCGAGCTCGGCCGCGGCTGGGAGCGGCATCTCGCTCCCTCCGGGCTCGCTGTGATGATCACCAACTCGCTCTACGGCAACTATGAGGTCTATGTTGGCGAGGAGCGGATCGGCAGCTGGCGAGGTCCTTTTCCAGGCATTTCGGAGCCGCCCCCCAAGGTGTACCCCTTGCCGCCCGGCGCGCTGGATGGGCGTGGACGCCTTCAACTGACGCTGCGCTGGCAGTGGGCCGATTGGAACCCCCAAAGGGTCCTGGCACAGCAGGGACAGCTCGGCCAGGGCTGGATCGTCGGTGATCGACAGCGATTACAGAGTCTGGCCGAGCTGCGGCAAGTCCAGGGCCTCAACGCTGACATGCCCTTGGTGGTCTTGGCCCTGCTCTACGTCGCGATCGGCGCCTACCATCTGCAGCTCTTTCGGCGTGATCGGCGCTGTAAGGAGTATTTGTGGTTCGGTTTGACGGCCATCATCGTCGCCAGCAACACGCTGCTGACCACCCACTGGCTCGCCGGAGTCACCGCCCACTATGTGATCGTTCGGCGCCTGTTCGACGTCACCGGGCTCTTGATGATGGCGTCGTCGCTACAGTTTCTGTGGCCATTCCTGTCGCGCCCGATCGGCCCCCGGCTGCGGGCCTATCAGATGTCGTTCCTGGCTCTGGCGGCGATCCTGGCTTTTATGCCGGAGACTCGCTGGACCTCTTGGGTCGAAGCGTTCAGCAAGGTCTGGAGCATCCCTTTCTTGCCGGCCGTCGCCTGGCTGATCGCCTCCGAGGTGCGGCGCAGGAATGCCGAGGCGCGCACCATTGCCCTCGGCGGTTTCGCGGTGGTCGCCGCGGGCACGATCGAGATGAGCTCGCAGCTACTCGGCTTGGGCTCGACTTTCCCGCTGCCTTCAGCAGCTTTTACTCTTTTCGCCTTGTCGATGGCCTTCTCGCTATCGAATCGCTTCAGCCGGGTGCATGACGAGCTCGACGCCTTGCGCCTGCAGCTCGAAGAGATGGTCGAGGATCGAACGGCAGAGCTTTCGGCGGCCAACGACCGGCTGCAATCTCAGATTGCGGAGCGCGAGCTGGCCCAGGAAGCGATGCGCATGCTCGAGCGAGCGGTGGAGCAATCGATCGACGGCATTCTGGTGGCTGATCTCGAGGGCGGGACGTTGTTCGTCAACGAAGCCTGGGGGCGGATGCACGGCCGCGAGACCTTCGCTCTGCTGAGTAGCCGGATCGATCTCTTCCATTCCGCCGAGCAGATGGAAAACGAGGTCCTGCCGGCGCTGGCCGAGGTGAAGAGCAGCGGGTCCTGGGCCGGGGAAGTGGATCATCAGCGGCGCGACGGCTCGGTGTTCCCGACCTGGATGAGCATCACCCTGCTGCGCGATCCGGTCGGTGAGCCGGTGGGCTTCGTTGCCGTGGCGCGCGATATCACCGATCGCCAGCGTGCTTCGGAAGAGAAGCTGAAGATCGAAAGTCGCCTGCAAGAGACGGAGAAGCTGACCAGTCTGGCCGATCTGGCCGGTGGGATCGCCCACGATTACAACAATCTGCTGACCGGTGTCCTGGGCAACGCCAGCCTGGCGCTGAAGGAGCTGCCCACGGAGTCGCTGGCCGGTGAGAAGCTGGTCCACATCGGCTCGGCTGCCGAGCGAGCGGCGGATCTCACCACGCAGCTCTTGGCCTATGCCGGGGCGGAGATCCTGATCACCGAAGCGATCGACCTCAACCAGCTGATCACGGCGGCGCAAGTCGAGCTGAGGCGCAAGACCGGCAGCCACCGCCTCGAGATCGATCTGACATCCGACTTGCCGCCGATCGAGGCCGATTCGACCCAGGTCCGGCAAGCGATCTTCAATCTCGTGGTCAATGCCGCCGAGGCCAATCAACGCCACGGCGGGACCCTTGTGCGGCTCACCACGGGCGTGCTCGAGGCCGATGACGGGACCTTTACCGACGCTTACCCGAACGAAGATCTGCCGTCAGGGCGATATGTTTATGTCCGTGTCGAAGACCGTGGTTCGGGGATCGACGAGCGCGCGCGGGCGCGGATGTTCGACCCGTTCTTCACCACCAAGGCGTCGTCTCGCGGCCTCGGTCTGGCGACCGTTCTGAGCACCGCCCGGGCTCACCGCGGAACGATCCGGGTGACCAGTCAGGCCGGCGAAGGTGCCGCCTTCGAGCTCTACTTTCCCGCCGCGACCGTCGCGCCCGGGGCGGCCGACGAGATCGGACGGGCGAAGGCGGCTTGGCGCGGCAGCGGCACGATCCTGGTGGTCGACGATGAGCAGATCATGCGGGAAGTCTCACGCAGTATCTTGGAGCAGAGCGGCTTCGAGGTCCTGACGACCGGCGAGGGCCGCAAGGCGCTGGAGCTCTATCGCGAGAACCAGGCGAACGTCCGGGTAGTCCTCCTCGATCGCACCATGCCGACGATGTCGGGCATCGAGGTGCTGGAAGGCATTCTGGCGCTGGATCCTGCGGCGCTCGTCGTCATGATGAGCGGCTACAAGAAGGCGACGATTCTGCGTGAGCTCGAGGCCAAAGGCATGACCGACTTCCTGCCCAAACCGTTTCGTCCCCAAGAGCTGCTCAACAAGGTGCGCAGCGTTCTCGAACCGGCCGGGTGAAGGA
>JBCCGX010001274.1:0-2913 GCA_039029035.1 Acidobacteriota bacterium
AGCTGCCGTCATCGCGCCGGCGCAGGGGGTGCTGCAGCCGGCCTGCGGCGTTTTGGTAGTGGTCGAGCTGCGATGCCTTCTGACATTGGTAGCCCTGCGAGATCGGATGGTTGCGGTCACCGCGGATTTTCGTCAGGTGACCGTCCTCGACCTGGACCTCTATGCCGCAGTTGAGCGAGCACAGGATGCAGGCGGTGGATTCGGTGGCGGTCGCGGTCGAGGTGGTGGAGGCCGTCGCGGCTGGGCTCACGGTCACATCCTTTCTCTTGCCGACGTCCGGTAGGACGCACGCCTATTTTGAGATGATGGATCTAATCTTCATTAGATAATAGTCGTCATCTAAAGAGACGTCAATGTCGTCGTCAATGGCACTCGGACCCCTCGAAGGGCCGAAGTCTTCCGTCAATCGAGCGCCAAGCGCAGGAAGACGTCTTCGAAGGGCTCGTCTGCCATGCCGGCCTGCTGGCGGATTTCCGTCGTCGATCCGAGGGCGACTCGCTGGCCACGGCGCAAGATGACGACGCGGTCGCAGATCCGTTCGACGAACGCCATCACATGCGAGGACAGGACGAAGGTCGTACCGTTCCCCGCCATCTCTTCGATTTTCAGCCGTAGCCGCCGCATGCTCTCGGTGTCGAGACCGTTGAGTGGCTCGTCGAGCAGGGCAAGGCGAGGTGCGCCCATCAGGGCAATGATCAGACCGATCTTCTTGCGCATGCCGAGGGAGTACTCACCGAGGAGAACGTTGCGCCGCTCGTCGAGGCCGAAGTAGGCCAGCCAGTCGCGCCGTTCGTCAGCATTATCGAGCTCCTTCAGTCCGGCCACCAACTCGAGTAGCTCCCAGCCGGTCAGACGATCGTAGAAATCGAGCTCTTCCGGCAGGTAGCCGATCTGCCGCCGGGCTTCGACCGACTGGCGACTGACGTCGAAGCCGGTGACGTAGATTGCTCCGGCGTCGCAGGCCACCAGATCGAGGATCGAACGATAAAGAGTGGATTTGCCGGCACCGTTGGCGCCCAGCAGGCCAAAAATCTCGCCGTCAGCGGTAAAGCTGACGTCTCGGAGCGCTTGCGTCTCACCGAAGGTCTTGCTGACCCCCTCGACGCGGAGAATCGGTTCTTTGCTCATGATCAAGAATTCGCTCGGGCCTCGACTTCGACCAGGCGAACGCGGCGAGTGGCTCGGCCAGCGATCTGCCCGGCGACGTAGCCGTAGAACACCAGCCACAGCCACCAGCCTTGAGGGTAGAAAACGAAGAGTGCCGCCATCGCCAGGCCGACCAGCGAGCCGAACACCAACCCCAGCAGAGGTTGGGCGGCGATTTCGAAGACGGCCAGTCCGAGGATCGAAGCGACAGCGAGGGTGGCGGCGCCGAGCTGAAGGATGATGGTGACTTTGGTGACGGCACCGAAGTCCGGCGTGAGCGCTAGGAGGAGCGCTCCCGCGAGGAAGGGTGCTGTCGCCAGGAGGCCTGCCAGCCACAGCTTGGCGCGCCAAATCTGTTCCAGCTCGACGCCGATCGACTTCTCGATCCAAAAGCGTGGTAGCTGGTGTTTGAGGAGAAACGGCACCAGGGCGACCGCCGCCAGGGCCGAAAGGGTGAGCCCGACGACGGCCAGGCGCTGGCGCCACAGGGGATCGAGCCGCGCGTCGAGCAGCAGCGTTGCCGCGATCGCTTGAAAGACCAGCGCCGCCGCCAGGCTCAGGGGGACAGCCAGCGAGAAACGCCGCCGCACCAGCCCCAGATCGCGCACGATCTGAGCTGCCAACGGCCGGGTCATGCCGAAACGCCCCGGCGGGGCCAGGCCACTGAAGAGCTGGGGCAAGAGCCCGGCCCCGGCTCGCGGGTGCTCTCCGGCCGTGCTCCGCGGTTCCACCGTCAAACGGCTAGCGACTTCCAGATCCCGCCGGCGCCAAGCCAGATAGAGCGCCCGCGAGAGCAGCAAGAGGACCAGCGCCGTGACTGCCAAGGCCCAGGGTTCACCCCAGGGAGTCATCGCTTCGCTCCGTACGCCAAGGGCCTGGCGAACCACCACCTCGAGCTGGGCCGCCGGCGCCAGCCAAGGCAACAGCAGAAGAGTTAAGGCGGGGTGTGGAGCGACCAATCCCAAGGCGAGGTAGGTGGTCAAGCCCAACCATCGTCCAGCGGTCTGCCAACGGCTGGGCGTGACGGATCGCCAATGGACGAGCACCATGGTCGTCACCAGACGCGCCATAGCCAAGACGATGAGGGCCCCGAGCAGCCGGATGACTCGTTCGATCAGGACCGACAGGGGCGGCAGGATCTCGCCGCCGAGAGCCCCGGCCAAGATCAGCAGGACGACGAGCGCCGGTAAGCAGCGGATACCCTCGAGCGCCAGGGAGACGTAGAAACGAACGGGCTCGGAGACCGGCAGCGTGTCGAGCACGCCGGCCGCCCGCCGATGGCCGTAAAGCTCGCGGAAGCAGGCGGGCAGAGAGATCGCGACCAGCAACAGAGCCAGAACCAGACTCGCGACCTCGAGCTGAGCGGCCGTGATCACACCGGCCTCGACCCGCTGCGTCAGGGGTTCACGCAAATGGCCGAGGTTACGATCCGCCACCCAGAGAGTGCCACCGACGATCACCGGGCCGAGACAAAAGATCTCGAACCCATGGGCGCGGATGGCACGGCCGAGGGCTCGCAGGCGATAGCGGAGGATGAACAGGGTCGATTGCATGGCCAGCCATCGGATCGGGGCCGCAGCCGGCCCAGGATGGGAGGTACGGATCTTACCGTCCCGAGTTGCCGCCGGCTTGCCGACATGATCATGCGCTGTGCCGGAAGACGAACTCTCGCTACACTGGCTGCTTCAACCGTGCTCAGAAGCACTGTGCTCGGAAGCACCGTGCTCAGGAGCACCGTGCTCAGAAGCACAGCCATGAGCCCGCCCA
>JBCCGX010001275.1:0-2907 GCA_039029035.1 Acidobacteriota bacterium
CACGGGTGAAGAATCGTATACGATGGAACGGACGATACATTCTGCGATGGGAAGCTCCGGGAGGGAGGTTGTGCAAGAGCTGAACGCTGAACAGACCGCGGCGCTCGACCAGGCTGCGAGCCGCGAGATGGCCCGCCTTTCCAGGGCCGGGATCGTTTTTTATCCCCTGATCTGCCTGGTGGTCGGCTTGGCGGGAGGCGCCATTCGTGAGCGCCCCATAGTCTTCGTGCCCTTGGTCGCCAGTGCCTTCGGCTTGGGGATCCTGCGCGTTCTTCTCGTCCTGCACTTCGACCGAGTCTACGGCGCATCCCCCGAGCGATGGTTCCGTCTCTTTGCCTTCGGCCTGGTGCTGACCATCGCCATATGGACCGTGATCAGCTGCTGGACCCTGTACGTCTACGGCATCAGCGGCCTGGCCATCTTCGCCATGTTGGCGTCGGTGATGATGGCTGACCAGTCGATCACGATCTACACCTCCAGCCGGCCTCTGATGAGCTGGGTGCTGGCGATCCTCACGCTGCCCCATGGGGTGATGCTGTGGCGGACCGAGGCCCCAGCCATCGAGTGGATCGCTGGGATGACGCTGGCCTACGGCATCTACCTGTGGATGACCGGGCGGCGTTTGCACGCCAGCTACTGGCAAGGGCTACGCGACGGCAAGATGCTCGAGCTGCGTGCGGCGGAGCTCGCCGAGCACCGTGCGCGCCTCGAATCCCTGGTCGACGAGCGCACCGCCAGCTTGGCCGAAGCGGTCGAGCGACTGGAGGTCAAGAACGGCGAGATCGAAGCCAAAAAGGCCGAAGTCGAGGTCAGGAAGTCCGAAGTCGAAGCCAAGAGTGCCGAACTGGAGCGATTCACCTACACCGTGTCGCACGATTTAAAGAGCCCCCTGATCACGGTGCGAGGCTTCCTCGGGCTGCTCAAACAGGATGCGCTGTCGGGGGATGTCGAACGGATGGAACGGGACATCGAGCGCATCGAGGGAGCGGTTCAGACCATGGGACAGCTGCTCGAGCAGTTGCTCGAGCTGTCGCGCATCGGTCGCATGGTCAATCCGCCGCAGGATGTTGCGCTGGCCGAGCTGGTGCGTGAGGCGGTGGTGCGCGTTGCCGGATCGATCAAGGAGCGCGGCGTCGAGATCGAGATCGGCGAGGACCTACCGCAGGTGCACGGCGATCGGGCCCGACTGCTCGAGGTGTTCGAGCATCTGATCGACAACGCGGTCCGCTTTCTCGGTGAAACCGACGCCCCCCGCATCCTGGTGGAGGCGCAGGAGGAGGGTGGCGAGGTGCTCTGTGCCGTGCGCGATAACGGGATCGGCATCGACCCGCGAGATCACCAACGGGTCTTCGATCTCTTCGAGCAACTCGGGCGCGGCGAAGGCTCAGGGACAGGCATTGGCCTGGCCCTGGTCCAGCGGATCGTCGAGGTGCATCATGGGCGGGTGTGGATCGAATCAGGCGGCGAGGGCCAAGGGACGACGGTCCGCTTCACCTTGCCGCGGGCCTCGCCGGCGGCTTGATCCTACGCTCGGACCCAGTCTCGCTCTCCTCAGTGTGTCGGCTCGAGCACCAGGCGCCCGACGACGTCACGCTCTTCGAGGCGTTGGTGTGCGTGCCAGGCATCTTCGAGCGGCAGCACGTCGGAGACCCAGGGGCGTAGGGCGCCCTCGTCGATCAGCTGCAGAGCGTCCTGCAGCTCGCCTTGGGTGGTGGCGTAGGCGCCGATGAGCTCGAGCTCCTTGACGATCACCAAGCCTGGATTCAGCTGGACGATGCCGGTCTCGAGGTTGCCGACCACCACTAGGCGTCCACCGGGCGCGAGGGCTTTGAGGCTCTGATCGAAGGTGGCTGAGCCGACGATCTCGATCACCGCGTTGGCGCCTTCGCCGGTGAGCTCGCGCACCTGCCGGGCGAACTTGAGATCCGGTGCGACGACGACTTCATCGGCTCCCGCTTCTTGCAGGGCCTCGACTTTCGCCGCACTGGACGTGATGGCCACGACCCGGGCGCCGTCGTGGCGCGCCAACTGCAGCACTTGCAGGCCGACGCCGCCCGAGGCACCGGTCACCACCACGGTCTCACCGGCCGTGATGCGCGCGCGGGTGCGCAGGGTGTGGACCGCCGTGCCGGCGGTGCAGCAGGCGGTGGCTGCCACCGGCCAGGGCACGCCGGCCGGCACCCGGCCGAGGCCTGCGACCGGGGCCGCCATATATTCGGCATAGCCGCCAGGGATCTCTTCGCCGAAGAAACGATTGTCTTGCTTGCACAAGCTCTGCCGCCGCCCGTGACAGTGGTGACAATGGCCGCAGGAGAGGCGCTGCAGGGTGGCGGCACGATCGCCGACTGACCAGCCTTCCACTTCGGGGCCGACTTCGATCACCTCGCCCGCCGCCTCATGGCCGAGGATGGCCGGCACATGGGTGCGCGGCAAGTTGCCACGACGGTTGATCACATCGTGGTAGCACACGCCGCAAGCGCGGACGCGCATCAGGACCTCACCTGGCCCGGGGGACGGATCGGCGACGGTTTCGTGGCGCAGATTCTCGGGTGAACCAAAAGCGCGCAGGACGACGGCTTGCATGGTAGGTCTCCTCGGACAGGTCTCTTCAGATAGGTCTGGGCAAGGATAGGTCTGGGCAGAGATGGGTCTGGGCAGAGATAGGTCTGGGCAATGATTCAGTCAGACGCCTCAGCCGACCAACTGGTCGCGCAGGCCGTCGCGGTCGAAGGCGCGGATGGCGGCCAGCAGGTCGGGGTCGGGCTCTGAAGTCACGGGTAGAGAGCGGGCGATGCGATATTCGAAGCCGGTGCGCTCGGCGATCTGCTGCGGCGTGGCCCAGGGGTGGCGCGAGACTAGCTCGGCACCCTCGGCACCGAGCTCGAAGACGCCGAGATCGGTGTAGAG
>JBCCGX010001276.1:0-2906 GCA_039029035.1 Acidobacteriota bacterium
GCTCACACTGTTGCGCCCCTTGGTCGGCACCAAGAACCTACAGCTGGCGAGCCAACTGGCACCGAACCTGCCGCCGGTGTTGGCCGACGAGCATCGTCTGCAACAGATCCTCCACAACCTGGTGGGCAACGCGATCAAATTTACCGAGGCGGGGGAGATCGAGGTCGGGGCGGAGCGGCGTGGGGATCGGCTGCGAGTTTCGGTGCGCGACACTGGCATCGGCATTGCCGAAGAGCAACAGGGAAGGATCTTCGAGGCCTTCGTCCAGGCCGACGGCTCGACCGACCGGGAGCTCGGCGGCACCGGGCTCGGCCTGGCGGTGACCGGCCAGCTGGTCGAGCTCCACAACAGCCAGCTGCAGCTGGATTCGGCGCTCGGTGAGGGCTCGACGTTTTGGTTCGATCTGCCGATCGCCGAAAGCCGGCCCGCCGCGACGCCCTCCGTGGAGGAGCGTCCCCCGAGCCACGTCCCGGTCCTGGCGCCATCGGCGGCGGCGAGTCCCGAGGGTAGCAGCATTGTCGAGGGGAATACTGAGTCGGTGGCGCTTCAGGGCTCGACCGAAGCGCACTCGCCCTCGATCATCCTGGTGGTCGACGATGAGCCGGTCAATCGCCAGGTCTTGGTCAATCAGCTCGCCGGGGAGGGCTACCACGTGGTCCAGGCGGCCAGCGGCGGGGAAGCCCTCGAATGGCTCGAAGAGAATACCCCCGATTTGCTGCTCCTCGACGTGATGATGCCACGGATGTCGGGCTACGAGGTCTGCCGCACCCTGCGCCAACGTTTCGAGCCGGGGGAGCTGCCGGTGCTGTTTCTCACCGCCAAGAATCGGTCCTCCGACTCGGTCGCCGGCTTCGACGTCGGCGCCAACGACTACTTGCCGAAACCGATCTCGAAATCGGAGCTCCTGGCCCGCGTCACCACCCACCTGGCGCTACGGACGGTGAACCGCCAGTTGTCGGACCTGGTGGTGGAGCGCACCACCGAGGTGGCCCGGCGCGAGCGCTTGATCGAAGCGCTCGAGACCAAGAATGCCGAACTGGAGCGCTTCAACTACAGCGTGGCACACGACCTGAAGAACCCCTTGGTGACGATCATGAACTACCTTGGCCTGGCGCGGCGGGACGCCGCCGCCGGCGAAGCGGAGCGCCTAGGGCAGCACTTCGATCGCTTGCAAACCGCCGCCGACAAGCTGCATCTGCAGCTCGAAGATCTCTTCGAGCTGTCGCGGGTGGGCTTACAGCCTCAAGCCATCGAGATCGTGCCCTTCGGTGAGGTCGTGCAGGGTGCCCTGGGCATTCTCGCCCCACAGATCCGCGAGAGCGGAGCAGCCCTCACCGTGGCCGACGAGCTGCCGACGGTGCGCGGTGACCGTCAGCAGATCCAGGAGCTCCTTCGGCAGTTGGTCGACAACGCGCTGCGCCACGTCGTCGCGGGTCGATCGCCGCGGATCGAAGTCGGCGTGCGGCCGGGGGAGGGCGGCGGCAATAGCGGGAGCATCTTCTATGTTCGCGACGACGGTCCGGGCATCGAGGCGAAGTTCCAGACGAGGATCTTCGAGCTCTTCGAACGCCTGGAGCCGGATGCTTTCCCCGGCACAGGCATTGGCTTGGCGTTGGCCAAGCGGATCGTCGAAGCACACGGAGGCCGGATCTGGGTCGAGTCCGAGGGCCTAGGCCACGGCAGTACGTTTTGCTTCACGACTGGACGGGACCTAGACTAGGCTTAGGCTAATTCAAGATCCGAAAGGCAAAGTGGCCGACCGAAACCGGCAGGCCCGCCTCACTCGTCGCGCTGAGGCGCAACAGGTGGTCACCGGACGCCAGGAGGTTGGAGGCCAGGCTCAGGGTGACGCTGTCGCGCTCACCCAGTTCTAGCGTCTCGGCTTGCCAGAGCACCTCGCCGTCACGCTCCACCGCGGCTTGGTAGGACGTGTAGAAAGGTGGATCGAGCTCGAGAACCAGAACCAGGGGGCCTCCGTCGACGGGGCGAGACAGCTGGCGGCTCGGTGCGGCGCTCTCCGAGCGCTCGGGCTGCAAGTAGACGACCGGCGTGTTGACCCGGGAGTCGGCCGGCGGTCGACCGGAGAACAGAGGCAGGGCGAACACGGCAGCGAGCGCGGCGGCCAGGGCCGCGCCCGCCGGTGCCCACACCTGTCGCCTCTGCCACCAGGCGACGCTGGCCGTGGCGACTTGGACCTTGGCCAGCTCTTCGGCTCCGAAGCGCTTGAAGCCCCCCGCCATGATCTCGGCCCGCTCGAGGTCTGCGGTGCAGGTCTCGCAGGCCATGTAGTGGTCTTCGAAGCGCTCAGCCTCCTCGGCGCTCAACTGGTCGAGAACGTAGCGGTCGGCGAGCTGCTGGTCAGCAACGAGGTTGCAATCCATGGTCATACCCCCCTCTGGCATCACGAGGCCTGCCCCAGGCGTTGCCGCTTCTCGAACCCCACGAGAAGCTCCTTGAAACGCTGACGGGCGCGGAAAAGCACGCGGTTGAAGTGCTGGGTCGACAGGCCTAGGTCTTCACAGATGGTCTCCTTTTGATCTTCGGCGAGGTAGAAGCGGTAGAGAATCTCTCGGTCGCGTGCTCGGTCGAGCTCGCTGATCAACCGACGGACGAGGGTCGAGGCCTCGCTGGCCAGCACCCGGCGCAGCTGGCCGGAGCGCGGATCGGGGGCGACGGCGAGGCTTTGCTCGTCCGCCTCGGTCTTGCGTCGCGCCGCCTTGCTGCGCTCCGCCAAGTGAAGGTTGCGCGCGATACCGCGCAAGAAACCGGGAAAGCCCGCCGGCTCGGCCAGTCCCTTGCCGCGCAGCCGTTCGATGGCGATGCGGAAGGTCTCCTGGTGCAGGTCCTCGGCCAGTTCGGGCGGGCAATCGAGGCGCCGCAGGTAGGCGAAGAGACCGCGGGTGAAA
>JBCCGX010001277.1:0-2901 GCA_039029035.1 Acidobacteriota bacterium
GAGCTCGAGTTCCTCGGCCGGGTCGACTTCCAGGTCAAGATCCGAGGTTTCCGTATCGAGCTCGGCGAGATCGAGGTGGCGCTGACGGCTCATCCCCACCTGCGCGAGGCGGTCGTCCTCGCTTGGCAACCGGAGCCGTGGCAGCCGGACGAAGGGGGCGAGCGCCAGCTCGTGGCCTTCGTCGTGCCAGCGGCCGACGATTCGACCGCCAATCATCCGGCCGTCGACGAAGCCACACTGGCGAGTTTCTTGAGCGAGAGCCTGCCGGGCTACATGGTGCCGCCGACGATCTTGTGCCTGCCCGCCCTGCCGGTGCGCACCACGGGCAAGGTCGACCGCCGCGCCTTGGAGCGCACCGCCAGCGAACATTGGCGAACGGCGTCCGCCCACGCAGCGAACGAGATCGTCGCAGGGGCGCGCACGCCGATGGAAGAGCTGCTGGTGCAGATGTGGCGCGACCTGCTCGACCAGCCACGGGTCGGGATCCGGGACAACTTCTTTCAACTCGGCGGCCACTCCCTCCTCGCCACCCGCCTGGTGTCGCGGTTACGCGCCACGCTCGATATCGAGCTGCCGTTACGCGATCTCTTCGAGGCTCCGACCCTGGCGGCGCTGGCGCGACGGCTCGAAGAAGCCCGCGCCAGCGCCACGGAAGACAACGTCCCACAAGAGTCGCCGAGTCAGCCGCTCGGTCTGCCGCCCCTCGAGCCGATCAACGCGCAGCAATCTTCGAGCCTGTCCACGGTCGCCGCTCGCGCTCGCGCCTCGTTTGCTCAGGAGCGACTGTGGTTTCTCGACCAATGGCAGCCCGGAAGCTCGGCCTACAACATTCCCTTGGTCCTACACTTGAGCGGGCCGCTCGACCCGAACGCCCTCGAACGCGCTTTGAACGAGATCGAGCGCCGCCACGTCCCTCTGCGGACCGTCTTTGATGGCGACGGCGTCGGCGAACATGGCGAAGACGAGATCCCCGCTGCCGGTGGGGTGCTGCAAAACATCTTGCCATGGCGCCCCAGGCGGCTGCCATCGGTCGATCTCACGGCGCTCGACCGCGACCCTTCGCATGAACGTGCACGAACTGAGGCCCAGCGCCTGCTGCAGGCCGACGCACGACGCCCCTTCGACTTGGCTCGCGGCCCGATTTGGCGCCACCTGTTGTTTCGCCTCGGACCTCGAGATCACCAGCTCTCCCTGTGCCTACACCACATCGGCTTCGATGGCTGGTCGACGGCCATCCTGTGCCGTGAGCTCGACCTGCTCTATCGGGCCTACTCCGGTGGCCAGCCCTCTCCGCTCCCCGAGTGCGAGGTGCACTACCCCGACTTCGCCGCCTGGCAGCGGCAAGTGCTGGGCGGCCAGCGACTGGAGGGCGAGATCGACTTCTGGCGCCGCCGACTGGCCGGGGCGCCGGATTTTCTCGAGCTGCCGACCGATCGACCGCGGCCCAGCCAGCTCGACGAAGCCGGCGGCACCTTGACCTTCGAGCTGCCGCAGCCATTACTGGAGGCGCTGGAGAGCCTGAGCCAACGCCATCGGGTGACCTTGTTCATGACCTTGGTCGCCGCCTTCAGCACCCTGCTGGCGCGATTGAGCCGCCAACGCGATGTGCTGCTCGGCACACCGATCGCCAACCGCCTCGACGAGGCGACGGAGTCGATGATCGGCTTCTTCGTCAACACCCTGGTGCTACGGGTCGAGCTCGATGAAGGCTTGCCGTTCAGCGAGCTGCTGGCACAGGTCCGCACTTTGGCCTTCGACGTTTTCGCACACCAACTGGTGCCGTTCGAGAAGCTGGTCGAGGCTCTGCAGCCCGAGCGCCATCTCGACCACACGCCGTTCTTCCAGGTCAGCCTGGCGTTGCATCATGCCGGCGAGCCACCCGCTCTCGGTGACCTTGAAGTCGACATCACCGGAGTGGAGACCGGCCTGGCCAAGTTCGATCTCACTCTCTTGTTCGAACAGACCACCGCCGGATTGTTCGGCTTGGCGGAGTACCGGACGGCCCTCTTCGATCCCACGACGATCCAGCGCTGGCTTCGCCAACTGCGACATCTCCTCTCCGCCGCGGTCCGGGATCCCGAATACGACCTCTTCGACTTGCCGCTGCTGGATCGGGCAGAGCGCGGTCAGTTGCTGCGCCAATGGAACGACACCGCCCGGTCTTTGCCCCACGCCGACGTGCCGGTGCACCGGCTGTTCGCTCAGCATGCTGCCCCCCGGCCTGAATCGATCGCCGTGGAAAGCGGCGACCAATACCTATCCTTCGACGAGCTCCGACGGCAGGTCCGGCTCCTGGCAGGCGAGCTCCTGGCCAACGGACTCGAGCCCCAGGCTCGGGTCGGTCTGTGCCTGGAGCGCCAACCACCGTTGATCATCGCCATCCTGGCGGTGCTCGAAGCCGGTGGCCTTTATGTACCGCTCGATCCGACCCACCCGGAGGAGCGACGAGCCTCCTTGCTGGCCAACAGCAGCGCCGCTTGGCTGCTGTCCGAGCCCCTGCACCAGCACCGGCCGACCCTCACCGCGCTCCACCCACGCCAATCGTCCGCCGTGACCAGACCGACCAAGGACTCGCGAACCGAAACAGCCGGCGAGCCCCTGGCCTACGTGCTCCACACCTCGGGATCTACCGGCCAGCCGAAGGGCGTCATGGTGCCCCATCGGGCGTTGTCGAACCTGTTGGCCTGGTCGGCGGATAGCCTCGGTATCAACCACCGCGACCGCACCCTGCATCGCGCCGCGATCGGCTTCGATGCCTCGGTGTGGGAGATCTTCGTGCCGCTGGCAACCGGCGGCCGGCTGGTGCTCGGCAGCCCGGGCTGCGAACGGGATCCCGCCGTGTTGGCTCGCGATCTCGCCGAACGCCGGATCGACAACCTGGTGATGGTTCCCACCATGGCC
>JBCCGX010001278.1:0-2895 GCA_039029035.1 Acidobacteriota bacterium
CCAACGGCCGGCGAGCCCCGCACCCACGCCACGCCCTATGCCGGCATCGCCACAGGTGGCGACCGGGAACACGCAGAGGCCGCCGCGATCCTGGAGCTCATGGAACGTGACGCGATGAGCCTGGCGTGGCACCGCGGGGACCCCCTGCCCAAGCTCGAGATGCCCGACTGGCTGATCCAGCGTGTGAGCAGCGACGCGGTACCCCTCAGCTTTTATGAGATACCGAGCGAGCTCGGCGCCTCGGTGGTCGGTGCGCTGGCCCACGACTCGGCGAACGACATCCTGGCTCTCGGGTTGGCGTGTAGGCCCGAGCCGACCGCGGCGGCGCTCAAAGCCGCCGCCGAAGCGGTTCAGTTGCTCCTCACCTGCCGGACCCTGGACGACCCGACGAGTGCGTACATGCTGGAAGTTGCAGCTGGTGCTCCGGGTCTCGGTGTCAAACCGTGGCGTGCCGACCGCGCCTACCGGAACGCGTACCGCAACGACTGGCGTGACGTCTGGGACCTGCTCTGCCATATGCAGATCCATCTCGATCCGGCGATGCGCGAGCCTCTGGAAGCGCGCCTCTCGGGAGGCCCCGAACGGCGGCTCGAAGAGCTGCCGGTGATCGGCACCACCCGCGATGCGCTGGTGGCTCATCTGGTCGACCAGGATTACCACCCGATCGCCGTCGACGTCACCACCCCGGATGTGGCGCCGACCGGACTATCCGTCGTCCGGGTGGTGGTCCCCGGCCTCTATGGCAATGCCCCCGCGGCGTTCCCCTATCTCGGTGGAGCCCGCATGGCAGGCGCCAACGGCCTGTGTCGTCTGCCGCCGCCCTGGGGTTGACGAGCCCGAGAAGGAGAACGAATGCCTGGCACCGAGATCGACACCGGCGGCAGCAAGACCGACTCCCGCGATGGCGAGAAGACTGACACCGCGGGACGCGGTGGGGTGACCGTCCCCTTCCTGCCGGGTCACACGGTGGGCGACGAGCTGGCCATGCTCGCCGAGGTGGTCGAGTGCCGGGCGCCGGAAGGCGATGGGTCGTTCACCCGGCGGGTCGAGCGCTGGCTCGAGACGCGCTTCGGTGCGCCGCGCGTCTTGTTGACCCACTCGGTGGATGCGGCCCTCGAGATCGCCATGATGCTCCACGACCTCGGTCCCGGAGACGAGGTGCTGATGCCGACCTTCAACTACATGCCGGCGGCCAATGCCTGCTTGCGGAGCGGGGCGCGACCGGTGTTCGTCGACATCGAGAGCGAGAGCTTGAACCTCGACCCGGCCTTTACCCGGCGCGCCGTCACCCCTCGAACCCGCGCGCTCGTCACCGCCTGCTACGCCGGCATCGCTCCGGACCACGAAGCTCTGGCGGCGATCGCCCATGACCACGACCTCTTGCTGATCGAGGACGCGGCGCTAGGCTTCGCCGCGACGCTCGGCGACCGAGCGCTGGGAACCCTCGGTGACGTCGGGGCATGGTGCTTCCATCCTCGCCGCCACATCACCGCGGGCGAGGCGGGGGCGCTGATCGTGCACGATCCCGAGCACATCCCCCAGGCTGAGCAGCTGCGCGAGCGCGGAACGACCCGGCAACAGGTGCTGCGCGGCGAGGCGCCGAGTTACGACTGGGTCCGCCCGGGCATGACGGCCCTACCCTCGGATCTCGCGGCAGCCTACTTATGGGCTCAGCTGCAACATCTCGAGGCGACCCTCGACCGGCTGCGCGGGCACGTGGAGCACTACCGCAGCGGCTTCGCCGAGGCAGCCCTTGCGGGTCGCATCGAGTTACCGGCCCAACCGGCGGACCGGCAGGACAATGCCTCGATCTTCTACCTCATGGTGCCCGATCAAGCGGCGCGCGACCGGATCGTACAGATGGTGTATGGCGCCGGGATCATCGCCGGTCAGCATTACACACCGCTCCATCTCGAGCCCATGGGGCGTGATCTCGGGGGAGCTCCGGGCCAGTTGCCGGTCGCCGAAGCTGCTTCGGGGCGCCTCCTGCGCTTGCCGCTCTTCGTCGACCTGACCCGCTCGCAACAGGATCGGGTCATCACCCAGGTACTTCGTTGCTTGGACCGCCTGTGATCCGCTCGAGCCGCCGCACGGTGGCCAAGGTGTGGGAGTACCACCAGCTGAGCAGTCTCGATCCCGAGAGGCCGGCGGCGGCGCCCGAGCGTTTCGACCGTCGCAGTGAGCCGATCCCTTTCCGGCGCTACATCGGAGCGCCGACCCTGACGTTCCCGATCCCGAACACCGGCCCGGACGGGTCGGCGACAGCCCTCGACGCGTCCGGTCTCGGCGGCCTACTGTGGAACGCGCTCGCCCTGGCCGGGTGGAAACGTGTGGCCAACGCGGCGTTCGGGATGCGCGTGGTGCCGTCGGCCGGCAACCTGCACCCGACCGAGTGTCATCTACTAGCGGCAGATGTCGAGGCCGACGGGCCACCCGCGGCGCTCTATCACTACAGTCCGTTCGATCACGCGCTCGAACGCCGGCGTACGATCCCGGCCGCCCTGTGGCGCCAGCTCGGCGCCGTGCCTCGCGCCGGTGGCGCCCTGGTGGGCTTGACGACTATTCCCTGGCGTTGCGCCTGGAAATACGGCGAACGGGCATTCCGCCTCTGCCAGCTCGACGCCGGTCATGCCGCCGCGGCGCTGCTGGCTTCAGCTGCCCTCTGGGGTTGGCGGGTCGGCTACGTCGAGGTGAGTGATCCGGCGCTGGAAGCCTTGCTCGGCGTCGGCGGCGACGGGCCGGAGGACGAGCAGCCGGTGTGCCTGCTGGCCATCCTGCCGATGCAAGAGGACGCGCTGACGATCTCCGACCTGCAACTCGACGACGCGGCGATCCAGGCGATCGCTGGCCTTCCCATCGACAAGGATCTCGAGCCCTCGGCGGTGAGCCAGCGGC
>JBCCGX010001279.1:0-2894 GCA_039029035.1 Acidobacteriota bacterium
CCACGCTCTTCCGCCGCGGAGAGCGCAAAGAGCGGCTGAGATGGGCTGACCGACTCCAGAAGGGGTAGCAGGCTCGGCCAGGACCCCGCCGCGGCGCCGTCGGCCGACGAGCGATGCACCAGATCCAGCAAGGTCCCAGCCAGGTGGCGCACTTCCACCGGAGCGGCAAACTCGGTGTGCGGTGCGATGTGCTCCGGAGCGCGGATGATCAACGGCACCTGTACGTTCTCGGGATAGAGATCGGCCCAGCGATGGCCCCATTGATCTCGCTCGCCGAGGTGCTCTCCATGGTCCGAGACGAAAGCCACGATCGGAGGCGCCCCGGCTGGCGACTGCCAGCGGCGATCGAGATCCGCCAGGAGGTCGCCCAGTGCCCGATCCATGCTCCGCACATCGTACTGATAGAGCGCCTGTCGCTGCGCCGAGGTCGGGTGCGGATTCCAAGGCCGATCGAAGACTCGCTCCCAGGGCACCGCCATGCCGGTTGGCGGCAGTTCGAGGCCGGCCGGCGGTTCAGGGGGGCCGTAGGGCCCGTGGGTTTCTATCAGGTGCAGGTAGAGAAAGACATCGTCATCGGCCAATCGATCGAGGGTCGGCAAGACCACTTCGGCAATGAGCTGGGCAGTCTGTTCGTAAGTCGACGAGCGCACCTCGTCGAATCCTTGCCCCAAGCCAGCCGGGGGGCCGGCGTTGGGGTTGGTGACGATGCCGACCGTCGTCAACCCACCCTCGGCGAATCGCTCGGCCAAGGTCTCATAGGTCTCGGGCAGCCGCTGATCGAGGGCCTGGACACCGGTGGCGGCGACGTAGCGCCCGGTCATGAGCGAGGCCAGGGAAGGACGGGTCCAATAGCCTTGGGAAAAGGCTCTGGTGAAGAGCGCTCCTTGCCGCGCCAGGGTATCCAGAGTCGGCGTCGGATCCCCCGCGTGGCCATAGCAGCCAAGCGCATCGGCCCGCAGTGCGTCGGCCACAATCAGCACCCCATGCCGGGGTGGTTGTCGACGGTCGATCAGACGCGCGCCAGACCACAACAGAGCCGAGCGCGCCGCGAGCCGCTCCCCTTCCAGAACGAGCTCTTTCCCACCCTGCCCAGGCAGATCTAAGACCAGCTCTCGCCATCCTTCCCGCGGCGTGACCGAGCCACGTTGCAGCGCCACACGCTGACCGTCGTGACCGATCATTGAGACGCTGTACTCCAGCGCTGTACTGGGCGAGTCCGCCAAGGCTCCGAGGGCCAGCTTGAGTCGGTCGCCGTCCCTGCCGTCAAGAGGCACGGCGAAACGCCCGGCAACACTTTGCCAGCTTGCCGGACGCAAGCTTCCTCCGAGCTCGACCGGATCGGAGCCGAAAGAGCGCTCGCCGAAAGCATCCAGACGGGAGCTGTAGCTCAGCGAGGTAACTCGCACGACCGGAGTGTCCTCGGTCCCCGGCCTCTTGCGGATCGAGACGTGGCGGACGCGGTCCATGGCGCCCTGGGCCGGGCGCCGAAAGCGGAAGATCTGGGGCTCGGCGGATGGCACGACCTGGAAAGAAAGAACGGCCCTCGGCTCGACGCCGCCGAGATTCTCCAGGCTCGCGAGAACGAGGCTCAGCGAGCCGCCCCGAGCCACCTCGAGCTCCAGCGTCAGCAACTCCAGGTCGGAGGCCGCGAGGGCAAGAGGCTCCGTACTCGCGAGCTGGGTGCCATCACCGAGCACGGTATGGGCACCCTCCGACTCCGCTCCTGCGCTGGGCTGCAGCGCGATCAGTTGAGGCTTTCGGAGTCCTGGCGGCGAAGCAGTCGAGGTGAAGGATACGAGGTCCGGATCGCGCAAGAGATGACGCGTCCTCGGTCGTTCGGCGGCAGGATCGCCGCCCTGACTTGCCCGCGGCGAGGCCTCGGAGATCGCCGCTCGAATCGTGCCGAGCTCACGTGCCGGCGCGCCGAGCAAGGTCGAGCCAAGAGCCAGGACCAAGAAGGCCGCGGACCCAACCACCGCCCAAAGAATCGTCTTGGCGAGTGACTTGCCAGCCACGCCATAGAGCCAGTACGACAGAATCAGCAAAGCCGCAGCCGGTAGCCCGACCTGCGCGACCCGCAGCCAGATCGGGATGGTCGGCGGCAACCGGACTTCGTATCTGCGGCCATTCGCGCGAGGATCCGAGCCGTCTCGGCTCGAGAACAGAATCGCGTCACCCCAATGAGAGTAGAGGCCGCCGCCCCGTTGGCGGATCTCTGCGTGCTTAGCACGACCCGTCAGCGCCGTACCGTCCTCGAACAGCATGACCCGCGAGATGCCACCCTGGTCCGAAACCTGTCCCAGGGCAATCCAGCGCAACGAAACCCAGTAGGCGAGGCCGCTGTCGAGGAAGGCTTTCGAGGTGTCGAGGGTGACCGTCCTCGCTGCCGCAAAACGATCTGCAGGTTGCCGAGACAGCCAGTCGCCCGAAACAAGGAACAGAATTGCGAGGAGGGGGCTCAGCAGGCGGCGAGCCCGCGTTCTGTCCAGGGAGCTCATCCAGGTGCGGCGCAGGGTCATCAGTCCTGGATGTACCCGAGCCCCTTCAAGTCCTCGAGGGCCTGGCGATCGATGACCTGGGCCGTGTCTCCCGCTTCGACCCACAGCCGCTCACGGATCGCGCTCTGCGACTCGAGATACGAGCGGCGGACCTGCAGAAAGCCGCGCTCGAGCATCGGCCGCGGCCAGAGACCGGTCACTCTCCGCTGGAGCTCGGCGTCGGAGAACATGGCGACGTCCTCCGTGTCGGTCGCCATGCGCGCGACATAGCTGAGCTCCGGCCCGAACAAGCTGAACACGGCGATCTCGTCCTGCTCCGCGGCTGACACGGCAAAACTCGGCTGAGGTCCCTGACCAGGCGAAGCGATGACTGGCAGCAAGCTTCGCCAGGTGTCG
>JBCCGX010001280.1:0-2890 GCA_039029035.1 Acidobacteriota bacterium
CGACCTGCACGACGCTTTGAAGGCGTTCTCCGATGCCCTTGGCGTCGCCTACCAGATCCGCGACGATCTGGACGATCTACAGCAGGCCGAGGCTGCGGGTCAGCTCCCCGAGCAACGCCCGACACTACCCTGGGCCCTGGCCCACGAGACCGCCAAGAAGGGCCGCAAGCCCGAGGTCGCGGCGGCCTGGTTCGGCGCCAGCGAAGATGCCGCGGCAGCCCACGAGCTGTTGCATGAGCTGGAGATGCCGCGGCGTTGCCAGGAGCTGCTCGAGGCCTACAAAGAAGAGGCGATTCGCTCCTTGCGGGCGGTCGAGAGTCCCAATGTCAAGGGCTTGCTGCGCCGCCTGGTGGGCAAGATCTTCGAAGAGCTCGAGATCAAGGGGTGGTGCCGTGAGCAGCAGGCTCGAAACGCTCCAAGTCGCCAAGCTGTCGCCGAAGCTGCTGGGTGAGTCTGCCGAGCTGGTGGCGGAGCTCCTCCTCCGCCGGCAGAGCAGCGATGGCGGGTTTCGCGGTCGCGAGGGCGAGGCGGGCGATCTCTACTACACGATCTTCGGCCTCGACGCCCTCAACGCCCTCGGCCAGGCACCGCCAGAAGGCTCGGTGCAGCCCTTCCTGCAGCCCTTCGGTGACGGCGAAGGGCTCGATCTCATCTACCTGAGCTGTCTGATTCGCAGCTGGGTCGCCCTCGGAGCCCTGGCCGAGGGGCCCCGATCAAGCAGTAGCGGGCTCACGCCCGACCTCGCGACCCTGCGCCAACGCCTCGATGGCTTCCGGCAGGCCGATGGTGGCTGGTCGACGGAGCCGGGCGGCGAGCGTGGTTCGACCTACGGCACCTTCCTGGCGATCTCCGCCTACCAGGATCTCGGCGCGCCGATCCCGCAGCCGGACGAGGTCGCGCGCTTCCTGCTGGCTTGCCGGACCGACGATGGCGGCTTCGCGCCCGATATGCAATTCATGGTGCCGACAACGCCGACCACCGCCGCTGGCGTCGCGGCCCTGCGACAAGTCGATGCCGCTCCGCCGCCCGAGACGGCGGACTGGCTGCGCGCCCGGCGCCATCCGCAGGGTGGTTTCCTGCCCGCCATCGATGCGCCGATGCCGGATCTGTTGTCCACCGCGGTGGCGCTGCATGCTCTGTCGTCCCTCGGGGCGTCGCTCGAGGATCTGGCGGACCCGATGCTCGACTATGTCGACACCCTGTGGAACGCTCGCGGTGGCTTCCACGGCCATTGGGCCGATGATGAGCTCGACTGCGAGTACACCTTCTACGGCCTCCTCGCCCTCGGCCATCTGAGCGTCTGGACCCGCTGAGCGCGCTATCGTAGGCCGATGCTCCGTGAGGATGTGCAGCGGGTGCGCCGCGAGGCGCGCGATCAGCTTCTCTCGCGGCGGCAAGCTGGGGGTGGGTGGCGTGGGCGCTTGTCGTCGTCCGCCCTGGCGACGGCGGTCGCGACGGTCGCCATTGAGCTGTCGGCGCGTGCACGGGGCCGTTCGGCCAGTGCTGAGGAGCTGATCCGTCGCGGTCTCGACTGGCTGGCCGCCAACGCCAACGCCGACGGCGGCTGGGGCGACACGACCCGTAGCCGTTCCAATCTGCCGACGACGCTGCTCAGCCGCGCCGCACTTGGCGCTGCTGGCGATGGTGAGGCGCACCGCGCCGCCATGGCTCGGGCGGACGCCTGGATCGAGCGCGAGATCGGCTCGGTCGAGCCCGCGGCCATCGAACGCGCGATCGTCGATCTCTACGGCGAGGATCGCACCTTCTCGGTGCCGATCCTCACCCACTGTGCCCTGGCGGGATTGCTGGACGAGGGCGCCTGGCAGCGCATGCCGGCCCTGCCCTTCGAGCTTGCCGTGCTGCCGCAGTCTCTCTTTCGCTTCGTCGGTCTGCCGGTGGTCAGCTACGCCTTGCCGGCCCTCATCGCCGTCGGACAGGTGCAGCATCGCAAGCACCCACGATTCGGCCTCGGGGCGTTGCGGCACCTCGCTCGTCGCCCGACGTTGCGGCGGCTGGATTCGATCCAACCGAGCAGCGGTGGCTTCCTCGAAGCCATCCCCTTGACGGCCTTCGTCACCATGAGCTTGGTCGGTGCCGGCGAAGCGGACCACCCGGTGGTCGAGCGCGGCTTGGCGTTCCTCTCGGGCAGTGCGCGGGACGACGGCGCCTGGCCGATCGACATCGATCTTTCGACCTGGGTGACAACCCTGTCGATCCAGGCACTGGAGGTCGACGGCAGTCTGGAGCGTCTGGGGGCGGATCGCGGCGCCCTTGCCGAGTGGCTGATCGATCAGCAATACCGCGAGGTCCACCCTTTCACCGGGGCAGCCCCCGGCGGTTGGGCCTGGACCGACCTGCCCGGCGGCGTGCCCGACGCCGACGACACGCCGGGTGCCTTGCTGGCCCTGCACGCTCTCGGGCCGATCGATCAGGCTTCGGACAGCGCCGCGGAGAAGGGCCTGCTCTGGCTCCACGACCTGCAAAATCGAGACGGTGGCTTACCGACGTTTTGTCGCGGCTGGGGGCGCCTACCGTTCGATCGCAGCTCGCCGGACCTGACGGCCCACTTCTTACGCGCCTTCGCCGCCTGGCGCGATCGGCTGTCCGCCGGTTCGCGCCAGCGACTGGAGCAAGCCGCGCATCGCGCCGCCGCCTACTTGCACCAGTCCCAGCTAGCCGACGGCGCCTGGATTCCGCTCTGGTTCGGCAACGAGCACGCAGAGGGCAACGAGAACCGCGTCTACGGCACGGCTCGCGCCCTGCGCGCTCTGCGTGATGCCGAGGCCGCCGGCTTGGCCGTGCCGAATCTCGAAGCCATGATCCAGCGGGCGCACCGCTATCTGGTCGAGGCGCGCGACGCCTCCGGCGGCTGGGGGGGCGTCGCCGGCAC
>JBCCGX010001281.1:0-2888 GCA_039029035.1 Acidobacteriota bacterium
ACTGCCTTCGTCGACCAGGAACTCGCCCAGGCTCTCTGTGCCGGGCAACAGAGCATCAACGTCGTCCCGCAGGGCCTCGAGATCGAGGCTCTCGAGGTCTTCGTCGGCCGAGTCTTCGAGCGCGTTAGCGATCGCGTTCCAGCCGTTGGCCACGTCGTTGACATCGTCGCAGACGTCGGCCATCGCCGCGCCGGGCGCCAGAAGGAACCAAGTCAGGAGGAGAATCGATAGAGATCGCATGGGATGTAAGTCCTTTCTTGCCGAAATTAGTGCCTTGTCGCGCCCGGAACCGGTCTGCGGACTGCTCTACGGATGAAGGCGACACTGATAACGCGCCAACGGTGCAGCGGACCCGCAATCCGCCACTGCCGGAACACGGCGGGTGCGCATCATGCGTCATCGAACGCAATTCTGTGCCGAGGCTCGAGGCTCGCCGACCCTCGAAAACTCTGTAACGGCAGGCGATCCGGGGTGACTGTTGTCGATGAACGTGCTGCCGGTCATTACAACACGAAGGAGTCCACACATGCGACGAAATCTGTTCCTCTCTCTCCTCTTCAGCACCTTCGCCCTGGCCGCGTCACCCCTCTCGGCGGTGACGTGGAGCTACAACGGCGACGATCGGGTGCTCACTGCCGCCCTCGATCTCCAGCGTGAGGTGACGATCAGCATGCCGGCGCCGCAGAATCAGCAGAGTCCTGACTACCTCTACGAGGTGAACGACAAGCACTACTACAGCCAGAACGGCAAGGTCTACTGCATCTCGTTCGACTTTCAAGGCGCGTCGGTCGTGGTGACTCTCGAGTCGACCGAGAGCTGGTCCTGGGTGCGCGGTCCGGTGGTAAATACCTCGAGTGACTGGCGGCGGGTCGACGTCAGCCGCTATGGCGAGGCCAAGGGCTTCGCTGCGTTCCAGAAAGCGAGCTACCTAGATCAGGAGGATCTTTGGATCTGGGCATTCTGGCAACCAGAGACGAGCCACGGGGCGGCCTGGAAGTTCACCCAGCCCGATTACAACCCCAACAGCGGCAAAGGCAACATGATCCTGGTGCCCGACATGCTCTACCCCCGCAACACTTCGGGCCAGCGCCAGTCGCTTTTCGAACAGATCGAGATCCGGGTCGGGGACGGGCTCTGGGATGCCGTGCCGACTCTTCCGACGGACCGCGTCAGCCAATGGGCCACATATCTGGCCGACACTGTCTTCATCGATAGCTGGTCGCACGATACGGCCTCCGATCTCGCCCACCTGTTGCAGACCCTGCAACGGGTCGCCGGGGAGGACACGCGTTTCTTCACCAACTGGGCGTCCTGGGGGTCCGGCGGCCATGCCGGCTTCTTGCCCGATTCCCTATGGACCGACCACGATCCACCGCCGCCTTACCTGCCTAACTATGCGGGCTACGGCAGCCTGGACCGCATGCGAGACCTGGCGGCTCTCGGCGAGGCCACCGGCTGGCTCGCTTTCCGCGTGTACTACAGCGTCATCCGGGACGAATCGCCCAGCTACCAGGCCGGCTTGATACGCCACGCGCTGCAAGAAGACGGCACCGACGGCGAGTTCTCGAAGCGCACTGACTGGCCCGGTCTTTACATGCGCCAGGAGGCTGATATCCAGATGCACCTGGGTGGCACCGGCAGCTTCTCTGACAGCCTCAGTATCGGCTTCCCGTGGAACTTCAATGACCATGACGCGGCGGTGCCGGATGGGCTGGCCATGCACGCCCTGACCCAGAGCGACAAGGACCTGGCGCAGCACTTCGCTAACACCCACGGCGGCCCGGTGACGGGTGAAGGGGTCAGCAACGAGGTGTTGATCGGCCCGTGGATCGCCACCGGCGAGTACAACATGCACAACGGTCGCGGCCGCCGCATGACGCCGGAGTACAAGCTCCGCCGTCTGCAGGGCTTAACCACCTTCCACGGCATGGGCCTGAACTACCGCTTCACCGACATCTCCAATCGCTGGTCCGAGGACGACTTCCGCCGCAACGGCTGGCGCGTCCAAGGCCTGCTCGACGACTACCGCGCCACCCAACTGCTGTTCGGCAACGGCGGCTTCATCTATGCCGAGAACCACCTCGAAGACGCCCCTTGGGGCCACTACCTGAGCGAGGTCCTGATGGTGGTGCCGCTGCAGCGCCACTTCGCCCTGCAGCCGGTCACCAACGTCGAGTACGAAACCAGCGGCCAGGGGCCCGGCACCTGGCGCACTCTCGAGCAGTTGGTCGAGGACCATGGCTTCGTGATGGAGACCAACCTCGGCAGCAAGACCAAGGAGCCGTTTGAACCGGAGCCTCAGTCGCCCGAATTCGAGCGCATCCGGGTGACCTACGCCAACGGCCTGCAGGTGGTTGCCAACCGTGGCGCGGCCGACTTCACCGTCGTCGCCGACGGCGAGACTCTCACCCTGCCGCCCACCGGCTGGGCCGCGTGGGGCACGCCGGCCGGCCAGCCGGTGCTGGCCTACTCGGCCTACGCGCCAGGCACCAGCCACCGCATCGACTACCTGCAAGACGACGGCGCCGGAGTCCGCTTCGTCGATCCGCGTGGCGGGACCCATTTCGGCGTCCAGCGGCCGACCCAGTGGGTGTCGAAGAACAGCAGCTGGCGGCGGCGCCTCGAGGCCGATCTCGACAGTGACTGGCCGGCAGTGACCCTCGAAGGCCAACGGATCCCCCTGCGGCCGGCGCGGCGCCAGGCAGCGGACTCGCTCGATACCGACTTCACCCAGGGTTTCGGCGGCTGGCGCACCATGGTCGGTGCCCGCACCGCCGCCATCACGACCAATGGGCTGGAGCTCGACCTGGCAGCCCGCACGCCGATCCTGCACAGCCCACAACTGGCCCTGGACGCCGGTGCCAACGACCGGATCGAGGTCGATCTGC
>JBCCGX010001282.1:0-2887 GCA_039029035.1 Acidobacteriota bacterium
CCCACAGTCCGAAGGGGTTCGGCTCCAGCTGCCGTACGGGCTGTGTGGCGGGCTCGCCGGTGGCCGGATCGACGGCGTTGCCTAGCCACCAGGCGACCTCGCTCAGGTCGGCGGCACCACCGTCCCGCTGGCAGAAGGCATGACGGCAACCGGCTCGAGCGGCATACTCCCACTCGGCCTCGGTGGGCAGCCGGCCTCCGAGCCAGGCGGCATAGGTGTAGGCCTTGTGCCAGCCCATGGTCGCGGCAGGCCGATCCTCGTCGCCGGGGTGTGTGGGCACCAGGCGCCGGTATTCGGCGTTGGTCACCTCGTGGGTCAGCATGCGAAAGGCCGAGAGGGTGACGGGGTGGCGGGGGAATTCATCCTGCATGTTGGGCTGATCGCGGCCCTCGTCAGCCCGGGCCCCCATGTGGAACGTCCCGGCCGGAATCTTCACCCAGTGCGGATCCTCGGCCCCTGGCCTCGGAGGCGGTGGATGGTCGCGGCGCAACGCCTCCAGCGCCTGGTGGCGTAGCCGGGTGGCCTGCTCGTTGAAGGCCGGATCCGGTGCGGCGAAGAAGTCGAGGGCCCAGACCAAGCCGGCGATCAAGACCGGATCATGCGGTGCGTCGCGCAGAATCGGCAGGGCGAATTCAGCCCCCCGCACCAAGGCGGCGGCCCGCCCGTCCGCCGGCACCCCGCCGAGCCCGCGCTCGAAGATGTCGAACGGGGTCGGGCGTTGGCGCAGTCGCTCGAGGGCCTCGTTCGGCGCTTCGATCTCCGCGCTTGTCAGCCGTTCAAGGGCGGCAAAAGCGGCTGCCGGCTCGCCTGACGCCAACTCTTCGAGCTGTGCCCTGCGACGCTCCCGACGATCGGCGGCGATCGAGGCGACGAGGGCGATCAGAGTCATCGCCGCCGCGGCCAACGAGCCGCGCAGAATCCGCTGTCGGCGGTCGGCGCGACGGCGCGCCTGGCAGGCGCGCCACCAGCGGTGGTGGACGTCGTTCCACAAAAGGACTTCCCCGTGGGCCGCGATCCCGGCGAACCGATCCGCCGGAACGGCCGTGGCCTGGTGCGGGTCCCCAGAGCTGTAGAGACGGGTTTGCAGAGCGACGAAGCGGCGCAGAGCGAGGAGCCGGGCATCGACATCGAGCTCGGCCCAATGGCCCTCATCGACGACTCGCACCAGGACTTCTGCCAGACGATCGTGGGCTAGGACGTAGACTTGGCGCTCGCCGTGTTGCTGGCGCAGCACCAGCCGGGTGCTCGGCGTCGAGAGCCGTTCGAGGATCTCGTCTCCTTGCGCACCGAGGGCGCGCTCGATGGCTTCTGCCGGGTGGCCGGTGTTGCGGCGGCCGTGCAAGGCCGCGAGCTCGCGCAGCACCAGGACAGCGCGGGCACGTGCGATCCGGGCGCCGCGATCGAGGCCGCGGGGAAAGGCGTGATCGAGGGCACGACAGAGATGCTGCTCCAGGGCATGATCGATCAGCTCGGCGACGTTGGCAGGCACCCGCACCGTGATCATCTCATCGCCGGTCGGTTCGCCGGCCTGGTCCAGGAGGTGAGCCAGCACGACTTGCAGCTCGGGGGCCAGAGGCGCGCGGGGTTGGCGGATCCGGGCTTCGGCGAAAGCCTGTGCGAGGCGCGCGGCGTGACCGTCGGCGAAGACCCAGGGGAAGGCGACTCGGTGCTGAGCGTTGGGACGCCAGCGCGGCCCTCGATCGGTCCCGGCGGTGAGAGGTTTCTCGATCGCGTCGCGGAAGATCCGCGTCACCTCGGCCAGGGGATTTTCAACCGCCGGAGGCGCTGTGGCGAGGGGGCGGAGAGGCCAATCGAGAAATCGGCTTGGCTGGGCCAGGTCGTGGGGTAGGTCGGCGGTGCCTTCGTGGTCCGCCGCTCGCGCCCCACGCAGCACGTCTTGGAGAAATTGCACCACTCGGCCGTGGTACTCCTGGCGATAAGCCAGGAGCCAGCGGCATGCCGGGCCGTCGAGCATCGGCTGACGCTGGGCCGACGCCGCCAGCAACACGCCGACTTCGGCCAGGCGCGCCTCGACTCCGTCGCGCAGAAGATCCTCGAACTGGTCGATCACCAAGAGGGGCGCCGCATCGTGGCCCAGGCGCCGAGCGAGGATCAAGAGATCGACGAAACGGCGGGCATGGGGCACTGCAATGGGTCGATCGCCCTCTTCCGCTTGCAGCAGGTCGCCGATCAGGCGGGGCGCCAGACCCGGTTCGGTGGGGTGGCGATCGAACGCCACCGGACGTCCTTCGGCACGCAGTGTCGGTACAAGACCGCCGGCGAGGAGCGAGCTCTTGCCGATACCCGAAGCGGCGTGCAGGCCAACCAGGGTCAAGCGCCGGGCCAGGGTTCGGCGAAGATCTGCCAGGTCGTCTTCGCGGCCGGCGAGGAGCCGTGGATGGGTGTAGGGCAGCAGGACCGGATAGGGCCGTGCAGGGAGCTCCGGAGGAGGGAATCGGCGCAGCCTGAAACCACCCTCGACCTCCGCTGGCTGTCTGCGGTGCTCGAGCTCTCGAAGCGCGGCGTGTGCCAAACGGCGGAACTCGTTGGCGTCGGCGAAGGTGGTGCCGAGGCGGGCCAGCTCGCCCCGCAGGTCAGCCATCACGGCAGCGGCCTCGGCATCGCTCTCGCGCTCGGGCGTCGAGCGCCGGTCGCTGAGTAAGGCGGTGACCGGCAGCCCGTGGTCGAAGGCGCTCTCGAGCTCCCAATGGGTCCAGGGCCGCAAGCCGTCGCCACCCAGGCTCGTCGCCGGCACCGCGCCGCGGCGATGGCCGACAATGGCCAGCACCGCGTCGGCCAGAGCGACCTGCCGGGTGCAGGCGGTCACCGGATCGAGCCCGACGCGGGCGAGCGGCGATCGCAGGGCCGGCTCGTGGCCGAGCTTACG